>JBDTTT010000032.1:0-47642 GCA_039930485.1 Chryseolinea sp. | reverse complement strand
TGTCTATTTTATTCGTTATTAAGTTGTCTTATTGTGTTAATGTGCTTCTCCTATCTCATTCTTAATTGATCTGGCGTTAAATCAATTTACTCATCGGATATTTTAATTTCTTTCGGCATACCGACCATTCTACTTAAGATCTCTACACCCCAAGTTCTTAATCGAATTAATTGATCGTTCGATTTTATTGTGCAAATCATGTGATCCATTTTGCCTCTAATAATCCGAATGGGATTCGATAATTGCTTGAATCAAAATAAGATTATTAAATTTCCGGAATGGATCAAAAAAACCTGAAGCCGCTTTTTAGCTTACCCGTCATTGTTGCCGCACTCGGCTACTTTGTTGATATCTACGACTTGCTTCTTTTTAGTATCGTTCGAAAGTCCAGCCTGAGTTCTCTTGGTGTGCCCGATGGGCAGTTACTCGAGCAAGGTGAATATTTATTGCGTATGCAGATGGCGGGCCTTTTATTCGGGGGAATTATCTGGGGCATAATGGGCGATAAGAAAGGAAGGCTTTCTGTTTTATTTGGTTCCATCTTATTGTATTCGCTTGCCAATATCGCTAACGGTTTTGCTACAACGGTGGATCAATATGCCTGGCTTCGCCTTATTGCCGGTATCGGACTGGCCGGTGAACTAGGTGCAGGTGTTACCTTGGTTTCTGAAACACTGCCGACAAATCTTCGCGGGTACGCTACTGCTATTATAGCGAGTGTAGGTTTGATGGGTGCTGTATTAGCTAATTTTATATCGAAGATATTCGATTGGCAGGTTGCATACTTTATTGGTGGCGGGTTAGGTTTAATGTTGCTTGTAGCACGTGTGAGCATTTTTGAATCAGGTATTTTTTTGAAGACAATAGAGAAAAAAATACAACGTGGAAATTTCCTTCAGTTATTTCAGAAAGGAAGCAGGTTAAAGAAATTTTTAGGTTGCATCTTCATTGGACTACCGATTTGGTTTGTTATTGGAATCCTTGTGACATTTTCTCCTGAGTTTGCCGTTGAACTGAACATTGCCGGAAAAATTGTTGCAGGGGACGCAGTCATGTTCGCTTACATCGGTTTAGCAGTAGGAGATTTAGCAAGTGGCTTTATTAGTCAGGCGTTGAAGTCACGAAAGAAGGTTGTTGTTATTTATGCTGCACTGACGCTTATTTTTATTTTATTCTTCTTGTTTAGTCCTTTCAAATCAGTCACCGCTTTTTACACGATTTGTTTTTTGCTGGGTGTTGGCATTGGATACTGGGCTTTGTTTGTTACCATTGCAGCCGAGCAGTTTGGCACAAATCTTCGCTCGACTGTAACCACATCGGTTCCCAATATTATCAGAGGAACGGTTATTCCTATCACTTTCATTTTTAAATATTTGCGTGGTGAGGTAGGTGTTATTCAGGGGGCTTTGATCATTGGAATCTCTACCATTATAATAGCATTCATCGCCTTACGTGCTGTGGATGAAACGTTTGGAAGAGACTTAAACTTCGAAGAGGAGTAGAGGATATAGGTTAATCGTTAAATGTTAATGGAAATGAGGAAAAACTTAAGCTTTTAAATTCGTGTATTCCTAACGCGATCCGCTACAGGTTATGAGAAGTTTTGGATTTTAAGCATTAACCTTTGACCTAAAGGCTATTTACGATTAACATTTAACGATTAACCTGAGAAGGACTTGCTTAATGAAAACTTTATCCTCATTTTTCTAGTGAAATTCTGGAGCCGTGTTTAAAAAGGTTTTTCTTCTCTTTTCTCTTCTTTCGTTGAGTCTCTTTTGCGTTGGTCAAAACCAACAGTTGATCGATAGTTTAAAAAGATCATTGGGCAAAGCTTCTCCAGAACAGCAGTTTAAATTATTAAATGAAATTGGTTTTCAATATCGATTGTCTTTCCCGGATAGTACAGTGTTTTATTGTACGAAAGCATATCAACTAGGTGAGAAAATTCAGGTTAAGAAAGAGTTGTCAAAGTCGTTGAGCTTTATTGGACTTGCTTCAGCCTATAAAGGCGATCTGGAAACTTCCTTTGAATATCACAATCGGGCAATCGAGGTTGCCTTAAAACAACATGATTCTATTCAATTAGCATACGGCTACAATAATTTAGGAAGGCTGTTTTTTGACCAGGGTGATTTAAAGAGAGCCTATTCTAATTTTAGTGAAGCAAGAAGAATTTTTGATCATGTTGGCGATAAAGCAGGACTTGCTTACATCTATAGAAGTCTTTCGAATTTATTTAAGTCGCAGAAGGATTATGTAAATGCGCTTGATATGTCGAAGCGCGCCTGTGAGCTTCGAAAAGAGATTGGAGAACCCAGAACAACATTGTCAGCTCTTTCGGAACTGGGCTTGGTGTATAAGGAAATAGGCGATTCGAAGAATGCGCTATTATCTTTTCGCGAAGCAGAAACCATTGCCAATCATATTCAGGATAAGGTAAGTTTGGCTGAAATTAAATTGGGTGTTGCTGAGGTGTTGATTTCCATGGACAGTTTGGTGTTAGCGGAAAAGGAGATTGACAATGCAACTAAGAATTTAAGAACTACATCCAACTCGGTTTTGCTGCCTCGGGTTAAGCTCCTGCATGGTCAGATATTATATCGAAGAAAGAAATTTAAGGATGCAATCGTATTGTTTGAGCAGATCATAGCCGAAACAACCAAGAGTAAAAATATAGCGCAGAAGATGGACGCTACCTTTTACATATCAAAAATCTATGAGGCACAAGGTGATGTACAAAAAGCAACGATTTACACTAATCGCTATTTGTTATTGAAAGAGTCATTGGAAAATATCGACTTGACGCGACAGATTGAAAGGCTAGAGTTTCGATTAAAGATCGAAAAGAAAGAGAAGGAAAATGATTTACTGAAAGCAAATGAAAATAAAAGCACAGCAACCATTCAGCAACAGCGTCTTCAAAATATTGTATTGGTTGTAGTGGCCTCATGTGTTAGTTTGTTGGTATTGTTTCAGTGGTTGAACAGCCGGAAGCGGAGAACGGTTAGCATCTGGCTTACAGCAAAGAATAAAGAAATTCAGCACCAGCGTGAAGAAATATTGAAGCAGAATGAAAATCTAAACAAGCGCAATCAACAGTTGTCTGATTTAAATAACGAGAAGGATACCTTGATGAGCATTGTGGCGCACGATCTTAAGTCTCCTCTTAATCGAATAAAAGGACTACTCAACGTTATTGAAATGGAAGAGGGTAGTGCCAGCCCGAAAGCTTCTTATTTAGGAATGATAAAAGATTCAGCACAGTCAGGGCTTGATTTAATTACTGATTTGTTGGATGTTCATGAGATTGAAGAAAATGTTTTACCCAATTATTCTTCCATTGATATTTGCTCATTTGTTTTTCAAAAGGTAAGTGCATTTAAAATGGTAGCGGAAGTAAAGAAAATTGATCTCAAGTTGGATTGTTCGTTAAGCATTTCTGTTTCAACAGATGAGGATCATTTGGGTAGGATATTGGATAATTTGATTTCGAATGCCATTAAATTTTCTTCAAATTCTTCTTTAGTAACAATTGTGTGCGATGCCAACCAAACTCATTTTTGGATTTCCATAAAAGATAATGGTCCAGGTTTTTCAGATTATGATAAGGAGCAGTTGTTTAAAAAATTCAAAAAATTAAGTGCACGCCCAACCGGTGGTGAATCTTCTAACGGCCTCGGTCTTGCAATTGTAAAAACACTAGTTGAACGCTTAAATGGTGAAATTACATTAGTGTCGCAACAAGGTAAGGGCAGTGAATTTACAGCACGTTTTCCAATAGCATAATATTCTATTTCTTTATTGAAAATAATGCTGGAGCTTTAGCTTTTCCAGAGATTACATTCGTTATTAATTCTCCTAATGCTGGGCCATGTTTAAACCCATGACCAGAACCACCACCAAGAAAAAGCAGATTATCAGTTTCCGGATGAAGATCGAAAATGAAATTTCCATCAGGTGAATTTTCGTAAGGGCACACTCGACTCTCCAGAAGGGGTGTATTCTTAAGCAACGGAAATCGATATTTAATAAAAGCTTTTGCTTTGGCCAATATATCCGGATTCACAGAGCGATCGCCATGTGAAGGATCAAATGATTCTCCTCGAATATCAACACCAATCTTAAATCCTCGATTAGCATTTCCGGCTATGCCATAGTAAAAGTTCTTTCCATCTACATCAACCCATGCTGGGAAATTTTCAAACGCAAGGACATGATCCGAAGGAACTCCGAAATAATACACCTCTTGTTTAGTGCAGGTAATTATCTTTCCCAAAACATCGGGAAAGAGTTTCCCGAGCCACGATCCACAAGCAAAAATGAAAGCGTCAGCAGTTAATGTATCACCATTTGATAGAAGAACGTTTTCTATTTTTTCATTCCTGATTTTTCCGGGCGATGCTTGTGCTTGAATAAAATTTCCGCCTTCCTTTACAAAAGCTTCGAAGACCGCTGTACACGATTCGCGTGCTTTGAGGTAGCCTCCGTAAGAATCAAAGAACGTGTGATGTATGCTATCTGTATTTACAATAGGAAAGCGCTTTTGCAATTCAACATTTGTTAACCTCTCGTAAAGCATATCATGCTTTTTTGTAAAAGGAATTGAGTCGTCAACAAGGGGAGTTTCATTTTCATAACAAAACCAAAGCACACCTGTATTGTGAAATAATTTTTTACCGAAAGTAATTTGATTCTCTTTCCAAAGTTCAAGAGCACGAACATTCAAATCAAAATACAGTTCGTTGGCTCCATAGGTAGATCGGATCACACGCGTTTCATCGCCAGAACTGGATCGTGAGTTTCCGGCACCCCATGCATCAACCAGTGTCACTTTAAATCCCTGACGTAGTAAGTGCAAAGCAGTCCATCCACCAAAAGCTCCGGCACCTACAACCACAATTGAATTGGATTTGGTTAACTGAGGAAAACTTGTGGTTGATCCTGAGTAAGCTGAGCCAGGAGAAAAGGTATTAAGATTCGGTTGTGCCATGATGCAAGATAAAAGATCAATACTTTAATCTGTATTTTTACAGATCGAATAAAATTATGCTAACGATCAATCCAAAAGAAATTTCTGTTCCTAAGATGCATGCATATCTACAGGGCGCGGTAACACCCAGACCCATTGCATTTGCCAGTACGATAGATAAGGAAGGTAATGTAAACCTTAGCCCGTTTAGTTTCTTCAATTGCTTTGGTTCTAATCCGCCCCTACTAATTTTTTCTCCGGCACGCAGAGGTCGCGATAATACAACGAAACATACTTTTGAAAATGTGAATGAAATCGCGGAAGTGGTAATTCACATTGTGAAGTACGATATGGTTCAACAAATGTCACTTTCCAGTACAGAGTATCCAAAAGGTGTAAATGAATTTAAAAAGGCTGGATTTACAGAAGCACGTTCTGTTATGGTAAAGCCACCACGCGTGGCAGAAGCTCCCGTTGCAATGGAGTGTAAAGTGTTGCAGATTATTCCTACAGGCGATCAAGGTGGTGCGGGTAATTTGGTGATCTGCGAAGTAGTTTATATGCACATTGATGAAGCGATATTAGATAATGAGGGAAGGATTGATCCTTTCAAACTCGATGCTGTTGCCCGGCTTGGAGGAGATTGGTATTGTAGGGTTCAAGGTGATGCTATTTTTAAGGTGCCGAAGCCGTTGGAGAAAATAGGTATTGGAGTAGATCAACTTCCAGAGAAAATTAGATTAAGTAAAATACTTACGGGAAATGATCTTGGGTTGTTGGCAAATGTTGAGCATATTCCAGAGCCAGTGACCTTGAACGAATTCAAAAATAATGAAGAAGTAAAAGTTGCAATTTCAAAGGGAGAGGTTGCATTGCATCAATTGGTTCATGGCTATTTGGAAAAGGGTAAAGTAGAACAGGCGTGGCGGGTGTTGTTATTAGATAGAAGTTAATCATGGACAATACTAAAATAGGTGGATAGGCATTTTAGTATGATGTATCGAATTAAGTATGCCACCTTCGATCTCCGTTCTGTGCAGATGCACGAAATTCAGATTACATTTTATAGATAAAGAGCAGGCGTGCATTTAAAAACCCTTTAGTAGAATCCTGCCCCAGACAGGATTCTACTAAAGGGTTTTCTTTTGCGCGGCCTACAAATTGAGTGGTGCGAATTGAGTTTTCTCTCCGCGCATTGCACGTCTTACATTGATCACCTCAATCTTGCAGAACTACATGCAATTGAAGACTTGTGAACTGTCAACTCGCACTATTGTTATCACTTTTTACAAATAATCTAAGCGAAAATAAATTCTTTTTTCTGAACAGAAATTTTCTTTGTGTGAGCAAGTGATGCGTACAAGTCGCCACTGGGTCTGCGAATTCTTCGCATGGTTTTCAAATCAACTTCATACAATCCAAACCGCATCGAAGGGCCAAGATGCCATTCGAAATTATCCCACGTGCTCCAATGATAATAACCTCTTATGTCGATACCATCAGCAATGGCTTGATGAACTACTTGTGCGTAATCTTGTATCGCTTGTAAGCGAAGAAAATCACTTTCATCACACACCCCATTTTCGGTAATAATGATAGGCTTTCTGTATTTTTTCCAATACCGATCCAGGCAAGTCCTCAATCCTTCGGGATGATATTCCCAGATATCATCATGTGCCAGTCCGCGTGCTTTCATTTTTTCGGGAGTCTCCAAAAAAGTAATGGGCATCGGATCGTGCGGAATGCGTGTGTAATAACTCATTCCAAAGAAATCAACCTTTTCAAAGTAGCTGGGTATGTGTTCCATAAACCACCAGTCTGTAAGTTTTGCAGGAAACCACCCTAACATATTGTCGGCAGAGAAAATCGTAGCGTTATGTGAAATACCAACAGGCTGATGAGGAAATTTTAATTTGATGTAATCATAAACAAGGTTGTGAGCGAGTCCCATGTTCTTCACCACCTTTGTGGCCATGAGTGGACTGATCTTGAATGGTGGAAAGAAACCAGTAACCCATCCATAGCTTGCATACACATTTGGTTCGTTGAAGGTATTCCAGTTGGAAACATATTGACCAAATTCATCTACAACCTTCTTTGCAAAGTCAACCCATAAATGAATGTTCTCTACTTTCTCCCACCCACTTTTTTTAGCAAACCACAGTGGATTGGTAAAATGATGTAACACCATCATGATGTTTACATTTTTCGATTTTAGATCCTGAAGGAAGAGATGATATTCTTGTGCCGTTTCCCGATCAAAAATTCCATTAGGCTCGCGTTGTAGTTTGCTCCACATCAATCCCATGCGGTAGTTAGGTGCGAGCGATGCAATGATTCCAGCATCTTCTTTGAAGCGCTTCTCATGATCAGTGGTGCGGTCAAACACAAAACCATCGCGTGCTTTTACACTTTGCCAATCGTGTTCAAATGCAGTTTCAATTTGCGCAGCGGCCGTGCTGGTTCCGAAAGCGAAATCTTCGGGGAAAGTAATTTTCATTATTTACGCGTGAGCGAACTTTGGGACACTTCCCATTCTTTCCAATATTTTTTCAACAACTTGATGTCGTCTTCAATACAAGGATACTCATGATCAGGTACAGGGGGTAAATGGCCTGCTCCGAGATGTGTTGATGTTAAGCCACTTGTCCATTCAAAATGTCCAGGATCATAGGGCTTTCTCCATCGTCCGCCCCAGCGAAGACCAAGTTTTTCTCCAGTCATTCCAATTTTTCTCCAGAGCGCTACATTATTCCACACGGCAAGGGAGTCAACAACAGGTACAATATCAATCGCTAAACCATATTGATGTTTTGATCTTCCTGCACCAGAGCTTGTATATTTTTTGCCCATCGTTTTGTACTCGTGTTGCTTGGCATGTGTACGATAGCTCTCTACAATAGCCAACTCAATTCCGTTCGCTTTACATTGTTTGATTAACTCGATAACCTTATCACGGAAGTAAGGATGCAGTGCCTGAACATCAGCAATCATGGATAAATCACCCCTATCTTTTCCAAAAGTGAAATTCTCAACGAGGTTCCAGTTTTTCCAGCCGTTAATGGTATCGATATTGATTACAAGCCCGGGCTGTGCAAGGGTAGATGAATCTATTGCTACTGTTTCTACAACTGGTTCCTCATAAAAAAACTCTGCATGCAAACGACAATCGAATGGCGCAAAGCGATCGCTCATCTGAGCATAAGAGGAAATGCCAGTCAGCAAAAAAAACGTTACAGAAGCAAGCGTAAATAGTAGTCTCATGTAGCCAAAGCTAAAGAAGGCCACAAAGATATTAATTTAAAGTGCAACGTTCCAAGTTCAGGGTCCCAGGTTCTCTGTTGTAAGTACTCATGTATGTATTTCTGGCAATTTTGAGTTAAAAAGTAATGGCATATTAAAGAATCCTTAACGTTGGTGTCCCACATCTATTTGGAGAATTTGCCTGTTATCCAGCTCGCATCAAAGGATAAAAGAAAACTGACCATGTTGGCGATGTTCGCATGTTGCTAGACTCAAGACTCTTTACTCAAGACTAAGCACTAAATGAACGGAAAGGTTATGAAATAAAAGAGCCGCCCTTACTTAATTCGGAGCGGCCTTTTACAGTTTAGGTAGGTTAACTCTTAAGCATGTACGCGAGGAGCGCCAGCTAATATTTCTTCATTTGCAAATGCGACAAAGTTTTCAAAATTCTTTAAGAAAGAATCTGCCAGGTGATTTGCCTTTTGGTCGTACGCATCTTTATCCTTCCAGGTATTTCTGGGATTCAAGACTTCTGCAGGAACATTCGGACAATGCAATGGTATCGCTACGCCAAATACTTCATGGTTTTCATACTCTACAGTATTCAACTCGCCTTTGAGCGCTGCGGTAATGAGGGCACGTGTAATTTTTAAACTCATCCGTTTTCCTGTTCCGTATGATCCGCCTGACCAACCTGTATTAACCAGCCATACATTAACATCCGCTTCCCGCATTTTGTTACTTAACATCTCAGCATATTTTGTAGGATGCAACGGCATGAATGGCGCACCAAAGCATGCAGAGAATGTCATCGTTGGTTCTGTAATGCCCGCTTCTGTTCCGGCTACTTTTGCAGTGTAACCTGATATGAAATGAAAAGCAGCTTGTCCAGGTGTAAGTTTCGAAATAGGAGGAAGTACTCCGTAAGCATCGCAGGTAAGGAAGAAAATGTTTTTGGGATTATATCCGAAAGATGGCTCAGCAATGTTTGGAATGTGATCGATTGGATAACTCACTCGTGTATTCTCTGTGATTGATTTGTCAGTGAAATCTACTTCATTCGTTCCTGATTTGTAACCAATGTTTTCTAAGATGGCTCCCGGTTTAATGGCGTGAAAAATTTCTGGTTCTTTTTCTTCTGATAGATCGATGGTCTTTGCATAACAACCACCTTCAAAATTAAAGATGACATTGTCTGCTGTCCAGCCATGCTCGTCATCTCCGATTAATTTACGATCAGGATCAGCAGACAAAGTTGTCTTACCTGTTCCGGATAATCCAAAGAAAATAGCCGTGTCACCTTTCTTGCCAATATTGGCAGAGCAATGCATAGCCAATACATTCTTTTGATGTGGCAGAATAAAATTCAATGCAGTAAAAACTCCTTTTTTAATTTCTCCTGTGTAACCACTTCCGCCAATCAAAATAATCTTGCGTTTGAAATCGATGATAGAGAAATTATGTTGGCGGGTTCCATCAACAGCAGAGTCAGCATGAAAGCCTGGTGCATTTAAAATATGCCACTCGGGTGTAAAGTTTAGTAATTCTTTTTGTGAAGGACGTAAAAACATGTTCGATACAAACATATTTGACCACGCATATTCATTGATCACCCGAATATTCATTCGGTAACGTGTATCTGCGCAAGCATAAGCATCGCGCACAAAAAATTCTTTTCCATTAAAGTAGTTGATCATCTTGCGATACAACTGATCGAACTTAGAAGGTTCAAATGGAATGTTAAAATTGTTCCACCATACCGAGTTCGAAGTCACTTCATCTTTTACTGTGAACTTGTCTTTAGGAGATCGCCCGGTAAATTCACCGGTGTCAATGGCAATTGCTCCAGTGCTTGTCATCTTTGCTTGCCCGGCCTTTATCGCCATCGTGGCAAGCTGATCAGAAGGTAGGTTCCAGTGTGCCTTACCCTCTTCAATACCAAGGTCTGTGACCGAGGTATTGGCCGGCTTTATTCCGAGTTCTTGCATGATTATTTGGGTTAATGAGACTTCAAAGCTAGGCAAAAATGTTTTATTTCAATCGATTGCAATGAAGATTTTGTTAATTTGCCGCCCTATAGGTGAGTTTGCGAAAGTGGATTTATCGACATACTTTGAGCTTTTATAAAAGAACCTTTCGCGTAATTATCATTCACCTATTTTATCTATTGTTTAATGAATTCTGACAAAACTTTTTTTGGTCACCCTCGAGGCCTGGCCACGTTGTTTTTTACTGAAATGTGGGAGCGATTTAGTTATTATGGCATGCGTGCGATGCTACTTCTTTTTATGGTTGAGGCTGTAGATAAGGGTGGCTTGGGTTTTGGAGCAAAACCAGCAGGTGCTATTTATGGACTGTATACCATGTTTGTATATCTATTTGCTTTGCCAGGTGGATGGCTTGCGGATAAATTTTTCGGCTTACGGAAATCTGTTTTTTATGGTGGATGCATCATTGCACTTGGACATTTGTGTCTTGCATTTCCAATGCAGGAAACATTTTTTCTTGGGTTGCTGCTGATTATTATAGGTACGGGACTTTTGAAGCCTACAATTAGTAGTCTAGTTGGAGAGTTATACACAGCAGATGAGCCAGCCAGAAGAGATGCTGGCTTTTCTATTTTTTATATGGGTATCAACATTGGTGGTTTTATCTCCCCTCTTATTGTTGGTGAACTACGAACCTATAACTGGCATTATGGATTTGCAGCAGCCGGAGTAGGTATGGTAATTGGATTGATTCAATATAAATTAACAGAGCGCAATCTTGGTGATGCAGGGTTATATCCAGAAAGACTTGCTGATGAAGTGATGCAGCAAAAACGTGATCGCACTATTCGAAATTACCTTATAGTGTTCGCTGCTACACTTGCACTGTTTGTGTTTTTACTGTTTGCAAAAGTTATTGTCATTGATCCTGTGTTTGTGGCACAGGCATCTGGGTTTATATTGGTTGCAAGTGTTGTGATATATTTTATTTACTTGATGTTCTTCACAGGGCAGGATTTATCTGTACGACTCAAGTTAGTTGCGCTTGCTATATTCTTTCTTGTTTCGGGTTTGTTTTATTCTGGGTATGAACAACAAGGCTCATCGCTAAATCTTTTTGCCAAACGATATACAGATCTGCAATTAGGTAGCTTCAAAATCCGTCCGGAATGGTTTCAATCTGTTCCATCACTTGTTGTTGTTCTCTTTGTACCTGTTTTTGCTTGGCTATGGGTGTGGTTGAGTAAACGAAATCTGAATCCTGTTACGCCTATTAAATTTTCTCTCGGACCTATTTTTACTGCTTTAGGATTTGCTGTGATGATGGGCGGGTCGTTGGTGGTTGTTAGTGGAAATTTGGCTTCACCTTGGTGGCTGATCTTAACTTTTACCTTACACACCTTTGGAGAGATATGTCTTTATCCAACAGGCATGAGCGCTACAACAAAACTGGCACCTAAGAATTTGGTAGGGCAGTTGATGGGAATATGGTTCATTAGTCTTGCGTTTGGTAACCTCATTGCCGGATTGTATGCCGGTGAGTTTGATGAAGAAGCAATAAAGTCTAATCCTCAAATGCTGGTAGATCTATTCGGATATTTCGCGAAGATCATGCTCGTAGCTGGACTTCTCATACTCATACTGTATAAACCTATTCGCAAGCTGATGGGCAACGTTCGATAAACAAAGACAGACTCATAAACCTAAACCTATATTTAACTTATGGAAGAATTAAAATCTTTCAAACCCTACATTGCCCCGGAGCAAAACATTGCCGAGTTCACGGTGAAGTCCATTGTCTTTGGAGTATTGTTTGGGATTTTGTTTGGATGCTCAACAGTATACCTTGCGTTGAAAGCGGGTCTCACGGTTTCCGCCTCCATACCCATTGCTGTAATCGCCATTACATTGGGCAGAAAATTTTTAAAGACAACCATACTCGAAAATAATATTATTCAAACGACAGGATCAGCTGGCGAGACCGTTGCGGCAGGTGTAGCCTTTACACTGCCCGGATTTTTATTTTTATCGCCTGGCGCAGATGGTCACAGCATTGGTGAGGGATATTTTAATTACATAACCATTCTTATCCTGGCTGCTTGTGGAGGTATGCTAGGTACATTGATGATGATCCCATTAAGAAGATCATTGATTGTAAAAGAACATGACACTTTACCTTATCCGGAAGGAACAGCTTGCGCATCGGTGTTACAAGCAGGGGAGAAGGGTGGCGTTTTTGCTGCTACTGCTTTTTTGGGAATGGGTGTTGCCTTGGTATATGCCATGCTTCAAAAAGTATTTCACGTTATCGCAGAGACCCCTGCCTTTATTACCAGTCAGGCAAATAAGTTCTGGCCATCGGCAACAACGAATGGTGAGATTACACCCGAGTACTTAGGTGTTGGTTATATTATCGGACCAAAAATTAGTGGTGTGTTAGTTGCCGGTTCCGTGCTCGCCTGGTGGGCGATCATTCCATTGCTGGCAACGCTGGTTCCGTTCGAACAAGTTGCACATCAACTGGTAACCTTGGGATATTTAGCAGACATCAATACGGTTGGAGGCAAAGGTAATTGGGATCCGATCACAAAGACATTTGCCAATCCATCGAGTGCACTTTACTTTGCTTACATCAGGCAGATCGGTGCAGGTGCAGTTGCTGCCGGTGGATTCATTACATTAATGAAAACCATTCCAACGATTATCAGTTCTTTTCGCGATAGCATTGCATCACTTAAGGAAAAAAATGAGGAAGGTATTTTACGTACTGATCGCGACTTATCTTTTAAAGTAGTGATTTTTGGGAGCTTGGCTTTAGTGGTTTTGATGGTTGTGTTGCCAGGCATACCAGGCGATGGTATTCTTCAAAAAACATTAATAGGTGTTTTGATCATCATCTTTGGTTTCTTCTTTGTAACGGTTGCGAGCCGTATCGTTGGGTTGATTGGTTCCAGCAATAGTCCTATTTCAGGGATGACCATTGCTACGTTGATGGGTACATGCTTAATCTTCACCGCTATTGGTTGGAGTGGAAAATTATATGAGCCTCTTGCTCTTGTTGTTGGAGGTATAATTTGCATCGCAGCATCAAACGCAGGCGGAACTTCACAGGATTTGAAAACGGGTTATCTTGTTGGGGCAACACCGAAGTATCAGCAATATGCTTTATTCATTGGGGCGATTGTTTCTTCTATTGCTATTGGAATTGTTGTTAAAGTATTAGACACACCAACAGCGGACATGGCCAAGCAAGGAATTATACATGCTATCGGAAGTGAACGCTTCCCCGCTCCTCAAGCAACATTAATGGCTACACTTGACAGAGGTATTCAATCATTTAATCTCGATTGGCAATTCGTAATGGTAGGTGTTTTCATTGCTGTGATGATTGAGTTATGTGGAATAAAAGCACTGGCCTTTGCGATCGGATTGTATTTGCCACTCTCAACCACACTTCCAATTTTCATTGGGGGCGCTATAAAAGGTATTGTTGATTGGAGAAGCGAGAAGAAAGGCGAAGCAACACAGGATGATGAGTTGGGAAGAGGTAGTTTATTTGCAACGGGATTAATTGCCGGAGGTGCATTGGCCGGTGTTATTGTAGCGCTACTTTCTGTTAATGATAATGTTTTCAATTCAATGAAGAAGATCAGTGCAGAGCATGGTCTATCCGATTTATTAGGTGCTGGAGGTTATGCTATCTTAGGTGTTATCTTCTTTGCGTCAATGGCTTTGATGCTATATAAATTAGCAACTAAGAAGTAGCGAATATTATTAAATCAAATGGAAGAGGTTCGAATGAAACGGACCTTTTCTATTTACTCCAGAGTTATGCTTTATTATCCCTTCAAGTTGTTTGCTGTATTGCCTTGGCACTCTTGGACAAACTGTTAATGAGATGTTAAAGCTTGAAAATACCCCAAGTGGAATCAACCTGAAAGCTTATGCCTGCGTTAAGAATAAAAATTATACTATCGCATGCCTGAAAGTTCCACCACTCCATCCACCACCAATCGAAAAATTTTAATCTGGTTTCTTATTTCACTGCTTATTGCGCTGTTGCCATGGCTCTTGTTGATGGATTGAAACAATACTTGAGTGTGTATTGACTGGCGTAAGCGTCCCGCTTTCTATACCAATTCGCGCGAAGTCTTAAAACGGAAGCCTATCGATTCCTGATAGAAAAATTGTACTTACGTTGTGTGATGTAGTAATTTCCTTGCACTGTTTTAAACTTTGCAACAATGTTGACTGTTTTCTTTAGTGATTCACCAGGTTGAACGAAGAATGAGAGTTGTGCTTGATCTGGCTGATCTTCACTGAACGCGATTTCTTTCATGTTTCCCCCAATGTATTTATCATCGGTAAGGTCACCTTCATAGTAGGTAACGTCTTTCAATTTTTCCGACATGGTTAATACAAGCCGGTATTCTTTTTGCGAATAAAGGTAATCTTCAGGGCGAATAACAATGGTTGGATATTCTTCTTTTAGTGTGCCATTTAAGAAATACTCCTTTAATCCAATACATTCGGCTCCATGGAAGTAAGGTGCCTCTGAAGCGAGCATACCGTCTTTTCTGTATTTTTTCTGAATGCCCTGAACCCTATTACTATCATAAGATGTTTCCTGCAATAAGACGCCATCCTCATAATACTTTCTGGCAAATCCATGTTTCATTCCATTGACATAATCAGTCTCTTGAAACACTTTGCCTGTTAAATAAAATTCTGTTGCTTTTCCATTCCTCTTTCCATTTTTGTACGGAATCTCTGCCCTGGGCGCTCCGTTTGAATATTTGGTTTTGAGAACATTGTTTACAGAATCAACAGAGGATGAATTGTCACTCTTTGAAGAATTGCAGGAGGTGAAAAATAACGCAGAAACTGCAATTAGCATCACGAATCGAATGGTCATAACTATAATCTTTTTGAAGTATGTAAATAGGTTTCAAAATACTATTTTTTTTAGTGCAAAAGTTATTCATCCAAACAATAACCCAATCTCTATAACTGATACCTTGGAACTTGTGCTATGGCTTTTGAAATTGAATTGGAGCTGCTTGAGTTTGCCGTTTAGGAACCGATGGTAAGAATTTGGAAAAAAGACCCAGAATCTCCAGGTCTTTCGATCAAAGCACCATAAACTAAATAATGGAGGCTTAATGCTAACCCCGGCACCTTGCCTTGGCACAATAAACTGCAAAAAAAATGAATTAGAACTCTTGTCCATTAAATTGAAATTAAATCCATGTTAAAGAGTGTTTTGTTTTCTAATAGGGAAGGTGATGGTAAATCGAGTTTGTTCCTTTGGCGAAGATTCAAAAGTGACTTTACCTCGATGAAGTTTTGCGATTTGGCTTACTAATGAAAGTCCGATACCGAACCCCTTTGCCTTTTGATGATGTTTAACTCTGAAGAATGGATCGAATATTTTATGTGCATCAGTAGGATCAATCCCAGTTCCATCATTAAGGAAATTAAGGCTGATAAAGCCTTTACTAGTAGTATCCAATGTTATGATTACGTGGTGATTATCAGAATACTTGCATCCATTGTCCATCAGATTAAGAATAGCAGCTCTCACTAACTCCTCGTCACCCTCCATTACCAGAGATTCAAGATCAAGAGCCAAATCGAAAAGAATGTCAATACGATATTCTGGAAATGCTTTAAGCAATTGATCCTTTATGTCCCACAAAGCATCATCGATGCGAAATGTTGTGAAGCTTTTTTCGGGTTGATCGGTGCTTGTCTGAGCAAGTAATAACAACTGCGTGGATAGTCTGTTAAGTGCTTTTAGACTACCCAATACAGAACTTAGTATCTGTTTATAATATTCCTTGTCACGATCAGCTAGTAATGCGACTTCAATTTTACCTGTCATTACGGTTATAGGAGTCTTAATTTCATGGGAAGCATTCGCAATAAAATTCTTTTGAGAAGCAAAGGCACTTTGCAAGCGTTCTAACATCCTATTAAAGGTCTGTGCTAATTTGCTAAGTTCGTCTTTCTGGTTACCCTCATTTACCCTGTGCCCCAGACTTACTTCATTAATGTTGGCAACCTCTTCAATAATTTTCAAAATAGGACGTAAAGCCTTGCCTGCATAAAACCATCCAAGGATAGATACAAAAACAACGCTTACGCAGAATGCAACAATTAGTACACGACTTAAATTTCGCAGAGCATCCAAACCATATACGTCTGTTGCCGCTGCTATTATTGTAAATCGATCATCATGATCGATGAACTGAAACCCAAGTACCTCAAAGTGTTGATATTCATATTGAAGTTCGTTGTGAAGTCGTATGTCATTTAAAAGAGTTGTGTCCACAACGATTGGTGTCTTCCCGTCCGAGCTGTATAGCTCTTCGTTTTTATCATTGTAAATAATTACATATTGGTTGGTTAAGCCGGCCGGGTTATTCCGTTCCATACGCCTGAGAAGTTGTGCATTCACTTCTTTTACTTCTGTCAATATCTTGGCAGTATTGATTGCTCTATTCTTAAGCCTTCGATGAAAGTCTTGTTGACGATAGTTGGCGGAAAAAAAATAGATGGATACACAAAGTATTGTAAGCACGATAATGACAATGCCAAAGAAGATTAGCGTTAGCTTAGTGCGAATCTTCATATCTCTTTTAGTAAGACATACCCCATGCCAATTCGAGTCTGTAATAACTTAGGTTCAAAGTCTCGATCAATTTTATTTCGAAGCATATTCATATAGACTTCAACCACATTTGTACCGGTATCAAATTTAATATTCCATATTTTTTCTGCGAGTTCACTTCGCGATACAACCCGTTGTGGATTTCGAAGAAAGAACTCCAAGAGGGTAAACTCCTTTGCTGAAAGCTTGATAATCTTGTTTTGACGGTATGCAACTTTCTTTTCAATATCCAGTTTTAGATCCTCAAACCGAAGAATGTTTCCATAGTCAGTTGTTGTGGTACTCCTTCGCACTAGCACTTTTAACCGAGCGGTAAGCTCTTCAAATTCAAAGGGCTTAAGAAGGTAATCATCTGCTCCTGCATCGAACCCAGTTAATTTATCTGCTGTAGTTCCCAATGTAGTGAGCATAATGATAGGGACGTACGGTCTTTCTTTCTTTAATATTTTGCAAAGCTCAAATCCGTTAATACCTGGAATTACAATATCAAGTATGATCACATCATAGCTACGACTCAGGGCCAATCGTTCCCCAATGTATCCGTCAAACGCAACATCAACCGAAAAAAATTGCTCCTCCAAGCCTTGCTTGATAAGGGACGATACTTGTTGTTCATCTTCTATAACCAGGACCTTCATGTATGATTACTTTTACCGTTAGAACCATTTGAATAATAACTTCCGCGATTCCGGAATATCCGAAAGTATGCTCACAGTTTCTTGGTTTTTTTATTTTTTACATGTTCATAAGATCCATCATTAAGTTAAAAGCGTCCATAGAAGAGGGGCTGTCTAATTTCAATGGCTTTGTGATGAAGCCGGAAATACCGAGTGCCTGCGCTCGTGCTTTGTCTTCAATTTCATCTGAAGTACTTAATACAAATACTCGTATATCTTTCCAGGCAACATTAGCTCGTATAAAGGTAAGCAACTCAAAGCCGTTCATCTTCGGCATGTTAAGATCCAGTAAAATAAAATCGGGCAGATTCAAGTAAGCCCCATTGAAACTTTCATTAAGTACCTGAATGGCTTCAACTCCGTTTTTGGCTACGCTCATCTTGTATAGAACATTTCGCCTGTCCAGTGTTCTCTTAACCTCTATCTGATCAAGAATGTCGTCTTCAATTAACAGAATGCTTATGATACGTTTCATGGTACTCATTTAGGCCAGGTAAACGAAAATGTAGATCCTTTGCCTGGTTCGGAAAACATATTTATTTCAAGGCCCCGATCCTTCAGAATTTTTTTAACAACTGCGAGTCCGATGCCTGTGCTTTCAAACGAATCGCTCTCTTTCAGTGTTTGAAACATCTCAAAGATCTTGTCATGGTAGATTACTTCGATACCCGGCCCATTGTCGGCAATAAAAAATTCATAAAATGCTCCTCTATTCTTATAGGAGACTTCTACTTCACCATTTTCTTTATCGTGATGTTTGAATGCGTTCCCAATAAGATTAGTAAAAATTTGCAAAAGCGGTAATCGCTCTGTATACAACTCTGGCAAATCAGGAGATGTAATTAAAGTGACGCCCAACTTTGGTTGTATATTATACTCCATTACTTCGTGTAATAATGTCCGTATATTGACACGCTCTTTAACTCTTGATTCTTTACCCGCGCGCGCATACATGAGTATTCCTTTTATAAGATTTTCCGCCCGCGCAACTCTTCCCTTAATAATAGTTAAGTATTCATTTACCTTAGGGGGAAGATCAAAGCTATGATCCTCCTCAATCCATGTTACTATATTGTCAATTCCGCGCAGAGGACCTTTAATATCGTGAGATACAGTATGAGCAAATTGATCAAGCTCTTCCTTTTGTTTCTTCAATTGAGAAAAACTTGTATTTAATATTTTTGCCATATTGTTCAACGCACTGGCGAGCTGAGTTAATTCATTTTTGCCTGCAGCATTCATTTTGACATGGTAATCCCCATCAGCTATAGCATTTGCCATCTTAACCATTTTTACAATTCTCGAAGAGATATACCAAGCGATAAAAATAGCAACTAAAATTCCTGTGATGACCGAGATGACAGTAAGGTAAAATGAAATCTGCTTTGTACTTTGAACCGATATACTCATTAGTTCCTTCTGTGAACTGCGAAATTCATATTCGTAATTACTAAAGTCATAAAATTTTTTTTGAAGACTTCGCTGAATATCTTTTTCCAAACCACCTCCCATCTTTATCTGGTACACACTGTCAAAAACTTTACGCCCTTTGCCGGATAATGAAGCTCCATATTTTGCCTCAAGCAATGGGGTAGCAAATTCATCAATCCAATAATTCTGCAGGACCTCTATATCAGCAATTAGAGTCTGTTGATCAGAACCCTCTTCCACGATTGCCTTGAGTTCGTCCAAAATGTTTTCATTCTCAGCAATGGCTGAATCATAGGCTTGAATAAAAAAAGAATCATTTGTTAACAGATGACCCCGTAACCCGCTAACCATAAAAAGATAGTTCCGTTGAAACCGGTTACTGTTTCGTACAATTGTTGATGAGCGTTCAAAGGCATCGTTGTTTTTGGCAATCAACCCGGATAGCTTATAGTTTATGTAGGTTGTTGTTGAAAAGAGCGACAGAATAAAAAAGAAGCTGATCAATATGATATAAGAAATTTTCATTCAATTAAATGTGATTAATACCAAACGATAAAAATGATGCCGCCTTCAATTGATTTGCAGTGCTCTTCTAAAACAAATTATAATGATGCATCAAATTACATTCCTTCAGTCGGGTTCAAGAACCACATATCACTTTTAATATCGATTTAATATCGATTTAATTTCGTTGAAGACTTTTCTGGGATATTAATGTGCATCCTGCTGTTAATTTTTAATAGTATTGCGGGTGTAAATTTCAACGAGCAGTGAGGGCACGCCAATTATCTTTTAAAAACCTTATAGCAGATTTAAATGAGGGTGTGATATTTATCTCGGGAAAGGAAGTGCCCTTTACTCAAAAAGAAAAAAATATCGTATCGTACTTAACTTTTACATTGGAAAAGTTTAATAGTCTTAGTGCGCAAGGATTAAGGCATGATTCCTATCCGAGTTTTAAAGAATGCAACTACTCATCCTTAAAGCATAACCCTTTAACAGGAGCAAAACAGCTTTTAAAATAAAATGGCTACTACTATTGAATCCGATTTTACGACACGCCTTGAGCTAGCCTTGTCTCCCTTTACTGAAATGCTGGAAAAGAAAAGGCAGGAGCTTTCTAAAGATGAATGGATCCGTTTGGTTGATAGCTTAGAATCCAGTGTGAGTAATGTACCTGATCAATATGTTAAAGGAGAACTTCCCTCCAAATATGTATTGAATGAGATCGTTAAAAAGGTATTTGAGGAACTGCGACAGTCATCTCTTCTTTAATCATTCCTGCAGCACAGCTACTGGCTATATAATGGGCCGAATATAAAAATGAAGAAAGTGGAAGACGGGATTGAATTTGCAAGTAATACTAAAAGCCTCACCATTGGTGTTGAACTAGAGTTTCAGGTATTGGCAAAATCTTCTTTGGACTTGACGCCAAGAGCCAATGATCTATTGACAAGGACATCCTTAAAGGAACTTACCAAAGAATTTTTTCAGAGTACGATAGAATTGGTTACACCTATTTACAATACTATTCATGAAGTTGAACAATATTTCAAATCAGTTCTACCGGTTCTTCATCATGAAGGGGAAACGTTGGGACTTACATTTGCAGGAACGGGTACTCACCCCTTTGCAGATTACAGAGATAGATTGATTACACCAACTGCCCGATACCAATCGCTTGTTTCAAAAAATCGATGGCTGATAAGGAGGATGGCAGTATATGGAATGCATGTTCACTTTGGGATGAAGTCTGGTGAAGAATGTATAAAATATCATAACTTTTTTCTTCACTTGGTTCCGCACATGATTGCGTTATCAGCGAGCTCACCATTTTGGCATGGAGTCAATACCGAATTGGCAGCTTGTCGCCCCACCATGTATGAAGCGCTACCAACAGCGGGAATTCCATATCGATTTGAAAGTTGGAAGGAATTTCAGAGCCTGGTCGGCAGGTTAATTAAAACCGATTCAATTACAAGCTTTAAGGATCTGTGGTGGGATATTCGGCCAAGTCCTTTGTTGGGGACAATTGAGATCAGAGTGTGTGATGGACCTCCCTCATTGTCTGAAATGCTAACGATAACATCTTTTCTACACGCAGCTGCGCATTGGTTTGAAGAGAACAAAAATGAATGGTCTTTGGTTGAATCGTTAGATCAATGGGTTATTCGTGAGAATAAATGGAGGGCTATTCGCAACGGGCTTGATGCCGAAATTATTATTTCCAATACTGGTGAGACAAGATCCATTAGAGATGATCTTGAGCGATGGGTTAACAAAATAGGATTTTACTATACTTTGCTTAATTACCAGGGTTACTATAACGATCTAGGTTCTATTTTAGCACTGGGTAACAGTAGTCAGCGACAGAATAAAATATTTCAGACTACAAACTCATTGAAAGAGGTAGCGAAATTGAATAATGAGGAATTTATTAGTGGAAGACCTTCGAAGGTGTTTTAAAAAATCGCCCGTGAATATCAATTCAAATTGATTCTTTTCAAGTGATTCGGGAAATAAAAAGGCGGACAATCATTTTTTTTGATTTATCCGCCTTAGTACCTCAGGCCGGAATCGAACCGGCACACCTTACGGTACACGATTTTGAGTCGTGCGCGTCTACCAGTTCCGCCACTAAGGCATTTAATCTGCCTTTCCACTCAATTGGGTTGCAAATATGTAGAAACTTTAGGTGTTCCGCAATTTACAGTTCAATAAATTTTACCAATGAAAAGGCCTGTGTTCGGGCTGAGAATAGCGTCTTTACTCTGCCCCAGACTTTACCAAACAATTCGGATTTGCGATAATTCTCAAGATCACCTGCGCCATTCCATTCGCTTACGGTTGTGAAGCAAAGCGGATCCAGCTCATCTTTCATTAACCGAAGATGTGTGCATCCTGGAAAATTTCGAATGGCCACTTTGTTTTCGTTAAAAATCTGAAGGAATTCTTCTACTCCAGCCGCTGTAAAATTCATCCGTACAATTCGCGTTATCATGAAGGGAGACTTTAGATACTAGACTTTAGACATTAGATGTAACACGGTTAATAACAGCTTCGAACCTTGAACCTATTCCTCAAAGAAAATATTCACGGTGCTATCATACCCTAATCCAAGTAATTCGGATGCATTGCCCTTATAAATACCGATCTCCAACAAGCCGATGCTGTTAAATACAATAAAGCATTCTCCTTGTTCAGCCTGATTGTAATGAGTTTGTATTCTCCTGAATTTCTCGCCTCCAAATTGCACCGTATATGCTTTACCCTTGCTTAAAATATCAAATGGTTCTCTTGGGATGTTGGTGATAAGGTTTCCAAAATGATCGACCCGAATGACAGTTCCGGTAATTTGTTTTTTTGTTGCCTTTACCTGCCGGTCGGTCATTTTCTTAAAGGAAGGCATGGGTTTCCCCAAGCTTGTTATCGCAACTCCACTGGCCAACTTTACAGCAGCAGGCGCAAAGATATCGCGCTCTGGAAAGGTAGTGTTAATGGTATTGATGGAATTGAGCTCAACTAATGTTTGATGACTCTTATCCGAGATCAAACCAAATAATCCGTTATCGCAGCCTACAAAAAAATGATCTTCTAATTGCAATGCGATGAACGAATCTCCGCGATTGCCGGTTGAATCCACACCAACAAGATGAATGGTACCTTTTGGAAAATCGCGAAAGACGGCACGCAGAACAAAGGCAGCATGTCCAATATCGGATGGCTTGATTTTATGGCTGATATCTTCCATGCGAATACCGGGATTAATGCTGATGATTTTTGCTTTAATTGCCGCTACGTAATGATCGTTTTCGCCTGAATCCGTAAGAAGAGTAACGATGGCCATGCCGTAGATATTCGCTAAATTTGAAACACGAAAATAAACACTTTTAGTCCATATTCCTTTATAAGTTCCAAATTCACAGTTTCTGGTTCAAAGTCTAAAGATTAACGTTTTGATTGAAAAAATAATATTACTCGAAAACATTTCCCTTATTGATTTTTTGGGAGTTGAAAATAAAACCATAGATACCCTGGCGGCCGCTTTTCCGAAAAGTAAAATCATATCACGTGGCAATGAAGTGTTGATTAAAGGATCGACCGAAGAGATTGTGCAAATTGATGATATCCTTACTTCTTTGGTGGATCATTACCATCGCTATGGAAAAGTGACGGAAGAGAATGTGCAGAACTATTTGGGTAGGGAGCAAGAGATGCTGGTGAGCGATCTTGCCGATTCCAATGATGATGTTATTGTCTATGGAACGCGCGGTAATCCGATCAGACCCAAATCAGTTAATCAACAGAAGCTGGTTCAGTTGGTCAAGGAAAATGATTTGGTATTTGCTCTTGGTCCTGCAGGTACAGGTAAGACTTACATATCGGTTGCGCTTGCTGTGCGTGCATTGAAAAATAAATGGGTGAAGAAAATCATCATCACTCGTCCCGCTGTAGAGGCCGGTGAAAACCTTGGCTTTCTTCCCGGCGATTTAAAAGAAAAGATAGATCCCTATTTGCGCCCCATTTACGATGCGCTGAATGATATGCTTCCATTTGAAAAATTGAAGTATTACATGGAGCGGGAAATCATCGAGATTGCACCACTCGCATACATGCGCGGACGCACGTTGAACAATGCTTTCATTTTATTGGATGAAGCACAGAACACGACTCCGATGCAAATGAAAATGTTCCTCACCCGTATGGGGCCTGAATCGAAAATGATCATTACCGGTGATGCGACACAAATCGATTTACCCACTCGTCAGCAATCGGGATTGAAAGAAGCAGCCCGGATTTTATCGAATGTAAAAGGTATTGGCTTTATTGAATTGAGTGAGAAGGATGTTGTGCGTCATCGCCTCGTGCGTGATATTATTGAAGCCTATGGACGCGAGAATTTGTAGTTGAAAATTTCTACCTTTCTACATGGTTGCATGGATACCATATCCTTTTGTTCGCATCGTTGTATTTTTTATAGCGGGTATTCTATTCGGTATTTACCTGCCTGATATTATCGATGAAACTTTTGCTCAGTTTACTTTGAGTACGTTTGTAATCCTGTACATCGTTCTCTTCTTTATTTCGCAGAAGCGAATAAAAATCAATCTTGGCTTTCTTGGACTCACCACTATTTTCTTAGCAGGCTATGTTCAATTACTTTCTCAAACCGAATCGCGACAAGCCGATCATTTCATTCACTTCAGCAAGCCGATTGAATATTACAAAGCTGTTGTAACAAAGTACGCGGAGGAAAAGGATAAGTCATGGAAACTAGAAGTCAATCTGACTGAGCTGAAGAGTGAAGGTAAGTGGAAGATTGGTGAAGGAAAAATAGTATGTTATTTTCCAAAAGAAGATTTCAAAAAACCATTTCAATATGGCGATGTATTGCTGGTGAAAGGTAATCCACAGATTGTACAGCCACCCTCTAATCCGGGTGAGTTTGATTACCAACGATTTTTAACTTTTCGGAATATATATCATCAACATTTTATCAAACGAGAAAATGTTAAATGGCTGCAGAACAATCCCCCAAATTATTTTCTTTATTATTCTATAAAGGCACGTTCGTGGGCTGACTCTACTTTGTATGCGAATGTTATTGGCGAACGTGAGCAAGCAATTGCTTCTGCTTTAGTATTAGGCGTTACAGATGGTTTAGATAATGAATTGTTAAGTGCATACTCTGCCACAGGAGCAATGCATGTATTGGCCGTTTCCGGTCTTCATGTAGGTATTATTTATTGGATCATTTTGCTTTTGTTTAAGCCATTAACCAAATCAAAATCGGGTGAGTGGACATTAGCCGTTTTGAGTTTTATTATTCTTTGGTCGTACGCTTTTGTTACAGGGTTGTCTCCGTCCGTACTTCGCGCAGTTGCCATGTTTTCGGTTGTGGCCATTGCGCGCCCTGCAAATCAACGGACTAACATTTACAATACATTAGCAGCGGCAGCATTTCTTTTGCTGGTCTATGAACCCTTCTTTATTATGTCGGTAGGTTTTCAACTTTCTTTTCTTGCGGTGTTAGGTATTGTGTATTTGCAGCCAGCGCTTTATGCATGGTGGGAACCAAGGGCAAGATTCTGGGACGAAGTCTGGAAGATAACATGTGTTTCCATAGCTGCTCAAGCGGCTACTTTTTCATTGGGATTATTGTACTTCCATCAGTTTCCAAATTACTTTCTTATTTCTAATCTATTTGTCATTCCAATCTCATTCGGTGTATTAGTGGATGGACTTCTTGTGTTGGCTGTTGGATTTTTTCATCCGCTTGCAAGTTTCTTTGGATTAATATTGGAATGGTTTATTAAAGCAATGAACTTTGTCGTGTTTACTGTAGAGGATTTTCCATTTAGTCTTGTTGAGAATATTTACATCAATACATTTCAGTGTTGGATGATTATGTTACTCATCATAGTTATTATTTTGCTTTTGGAGTATAAAAAATTCTCCTACCTGATCACATCTGTTTGCTTATCGTTTGTAGTTGGTATTAGCTCATGGATTCATTTTGTGGAAGATGTTGATACAGAGAGATTGATCCTTTACAAAGTCGCCCATCACAATGCCTTTGATTTGATTGATCACGGGCAAGCTTTATTTTTTACAGATTCAGTTTTGTATAATGACCGAGAGAAGCTTCGCTTTCATATTCAGCCCAATCGGTTGATTGGAGGAGTAAGTACTATTCAGCCGGGATATGAAAAGTTGGATAATATAACAAAGAAAGACGGCTGCACTTTATTAGTTTGGAAGCAAAAGACTATCCTCATTCTCAATCAAAGAACATTTACATTGCCAAATAATTTAAAAGTGGATTATCTTATTATTTCGCAAAACGCCATTAAGGATTTGACCTCGATTCAAAATCACATTCAAACAGATAAAGTTATTTTTGATAGTAGTAATTCATTTTATTATGTTGATAAGATGTTGAAGCAGGCAAACGAATTACATATGAATGTTTATTCTGTTTTGCATGATGGTGCTTTTGAAGTGAAGACCTAAACTATTTTTATGAAGTATATTGATTACTCAGTTAAAAATCGAAAAGCTTTTATAACACTCAATAGACCGGAGAAGCGAAATGCACTTTCGCACGAACTGGTTGCTGAATTGAAGGAAGCGTTTCAACTGGCAGAAAAGGATGAACTTGTTAAGATTGTAGTCCTCAAAGCAAATGGTGAAGCTTTTTGTGCTGGTGCTGATCTGGCCTACCTTCAGCAACTTCAAAGTTTTACGCACCAGGAAAATCTTACCGATTCAAATCACCTAAAAGAACTATTCCTCCAAATTTATACTTTAAAGAAAATAGTTATCGCTCAAGTTCAAGGTTATGCCTTGGCTGGGGGTTGTGGACTTGCAACAGTGTGTGATTTTGTATTTGCCGTTCCGGAAGCAAAATTTGGATACACCGAAGTGAAGATTGGATTTATCCCCGCAATCGTAATGGTATTCTTGCTTCGAAAAATAGGAGAGGGGAAAGCAAAGCAAATACTACTCACAGGTGACTTAGTTACAGCGGATGAAGCTGTGCAATTGGGTTTAGTGAATAAAGTTATTACATCAAACGAAATTGAAAATCACGTTGAAACATTTGCTCAGCGATTGATTGATACAAACTCTCAACACGCAATGATGCTCACAAAAAAAATGATTGCCGATGTGCAATCGATGGCGTTGGACGAAGCGTTAACGTTTGCATCAAAAATGAATGCAACGGCACGTGAGAGCGATGATTGCAAAAAAGGTATTGATGCTTTTCTTTCGAAGAAGAAAATTGCCTGGTAATCTTTAAAAGAGAAAGAAAAAGCACTTCAATATTACTACATATTGAAAAGTCCCTCATAAATGTTTTAATCTCATGGGATAAACTCATTAACCCATGAAAAACTTTTTAACTTTATTTTTTCTGCTCACATTCTTTTTCACCTCAGCACAAACTTATACAGGCGATAGCTGGGGTCAAGTAAAGACGAACGGTACCGGAACTATTGCACTGGCCTATGTTGAAACACCAAGTTTTGTTTATAAAGACAAGTCCGGAAAGGTGACTGGAATTTGTGTGGACATCATGACCGATTTCGTAAGTTGGGTGAACGACACGAAGGGCGTGAAGCTCGGAAGTAAATACGTTGGTGATGGATCCAACTTTAAGGGAATGTATGAAAAGGTGAAGGGATCAATTGGTGGTGTTGTAGGATTAGGAAACGTAACGATCACAGACGAACGTAAGAAGGAAGTGAAATTCAGTCCACCGTTCATTACAAACTTTGCCATTCTGATTACAAATGGAAGTGTACCAACCTTAGCCAAGTTTGAAGATTTACCTACCACTTTTGCAGGTTTGACGGCATACGCTGCGAAGGGCACAACAAATGAAAAGAGAGTTTTAGAATTGAAGCAAAAGTATTTTCCAGCAATGAAAACTGCTGCCACCACAACCAGTCAGGAGACACTTGAAAAAGTAATCGGTGATCCAAAAGGCTTTGCTTATCTCGACCTTGCATTCTATCTCGAAGCAATGCAAATGAACAAAGGCATCAAGCGTCATCCGATTGGAGATAAGGCGGCTGAACAATTTGGTTTCATCATGCCGATGAACAGTGACTGGTCTCCTTTGATGGCGGATTTTTTTGAAGCCAACGGAGGATACCTTAACTCACAGGAATATCGCTCTATACTGTTAAAGCACTTAGGCGAACCGGGTATGAAACTGATGAAGCTTGCTGGTAAGTAATTAACCTTACAGTATTTGATAGCCATGGTAACATGGTTTTTTTTCTATCAAGAAGTAAGAAGTTACATCGCTTCATAAAATTTCTTATTTTAGAACCTTCTAAAACCATCAATGGAAAAAATTCTTGTTGTTTATTTTTCACAGTCAGGTCAGCAACGATCTATTCTTGAATCTCTTTTAAAGCCGTTAGCGGGAGCAGGGTATAGTATTCACTTCGAAGCAATTGAGCCAGTTCAGAAATATCCTTTTCCCTGGAGTGCATTTCAATTCTTCAATGCTTTTCCGGAAACGTTTATGCAGAAGCCTTTGGAACTCAAACCACTTTCTGCGAAAACATTTGAAAAATACGATTTGATTGTGTTAGGATATCAACCTTGGTTCTTAACGCCATCACGACCCATGAGCTCCTTTCTTCAATCTGCTGATGGACAAAAAATATTGAAAGGAAAAAACGTAGTCACCATTCTGGGTTGTCGTAACATGTGGTTGGGAGCACAAGAGAAAGTAAAACGGTGGTTGCAAAAAGCCGATGCGAAATTAGTGGGTCACATTGCCCTCATTGATAAGAGTGGAAACCTGACGAGTCTTGTAACAATTCTGCGATGGATGCTGGCTGGAAAGAAAGATGCCTTTTGGTTTTTTCCTGCGGCTGGTGTATCGACAAATGATATCGAGCACACATCTGTTTTTGGGAAGTTGATTCACGAAGCCATTGCATCAAATCAATTTGAATCACTCCAACATCAATTCAATAAAAATGATGCGATTGAAATTAAACCGAATTTAGTAATGATGGAGAGACGTGGCCAGAAATCATTTTCAATCTGGTCTAAGTTTATAGCCTCAGGAGGTCATGTTGATTCGGTGGGTAGAAAAATACGCGTTTATGTTTTTATGATTTTATTACCCACCGTTATCATCATTCTAACACCTTTGTTGTGGATACTTTCTGCTGTTACATTAGTGGTGAAGCGCAAACAGCTGCAAGATGAGGTTACCTATTTTAAGCAGACATCGTTGAGAAGTTCTTCAAGGACGGTCTAAATAATATACATAAAATATACCATTCGGTATATTTTATGTATATTTGCGCGTGACTAAGTCAGAACGCACCCGTAGGTTCATAATCGAAAAAACGGCCCCCTTGTTTAATACAAAGGGTTATGACGGTACTTCCATGACTGATCTTATGAATGCAACAGGCCTTACCAAAGGTTCGCTGTATGGAAATTTTGAAGACAAGGAAGATATTTCTGTTGAAGCTTTTCGGTATTCTATGCGTAAGGTAAGGGAGATGGTTCAACAGGAGATGGAGGGAATTTTAACATACAAGAAACAACTCGCTGCGTTGTGCGATTTTTATGCACGCTATGTTTTTGACCCTCCTGTTCCGGGAGGTTGCCCTTTGTTAAATACAGCAATCGAAGCAGATGATCATCGCATTTCGATGCGTAAAGTGGTAACGAAAGAAATAATGGCTACGGTTGATTTCATTTCGAACTTGTTAAAAAAAGGAGTAGAGACGGGCGAGTTTAAAAAAGGAATTAAGACAAATGAAATTGCATATACATTCTTCTGCTCAATTGAAGGTGCCATTATGTTCTCGCGTGTAGAACGATCGCGTGAGCCTATTGATATTATTGTTAAGCATTGTAAAAGTATTTTGGACCAAATCAGTAAATAATCTATGAATCAGAGAAGAGTAGTTGTTACAGGAATGGGCGCGCTTACGCCATTGGGTAACACAGTTTCAGAATTTTGGAATGGATTAATTTCCGCAAAGAGTGGTGCAGGACCCATTACACGATTCGACACCACGAAATTCAAAACTAAGTTCGCCTGTGAAGTAAAGAACTATAATCCGATTGACCATTTTGAAAAACAGGATGTTCGCAAGATGGATCCTTTTACACAATATGCATTGGTAACTTCTGCAGAAGCCATTAAAGATTCCGGACTTGATCTTGATAAAATTGATAAGACACGTGTTGGCGTTATTTGGGGATCAGGTAATGGTGGATTTCAAACGTTTCAGAATGAGATCATCGAATACGCAAAAGGAGATGGTACACCGCGAATGAATCCATACTTCATTCCAAAGGTATTGGTTGATATTGCTTCCGGATGGATCTCCATTAAATATGGTTTCATGGGTGTTAACTTTACCACGGTGTCTGCATGTGCAACATCTACTACCGCCATCATTGATGCGATGAATTACATTCGCTGGAATAAAGCTGATATTATTGTTACGGGTGGATCAGAGGCTGCGGTGAACGAAGCAGGTATAGGAGGATTCAATGCAATGAAAGCGTTATCGACACGTAATGATGATCCACAAACTGCCTCTCGTCCTTTTGATGTTGACCGAGATGGATTTGTGATGGGAGAAGGCGCAGGTGCATTAATTCTCGAAGAGTATGAACACGCGAAAAGGCGAGGTGCAAAAATATATGCAGAAGTTGCTGGTGGTGGAATGTCTGCCGATGCGTATCATTTAACCGCTACACATCCTGAAGGATTAGGTGCAATGTTGGGAATGAAGTGGGCATTAGAAGATGCTGAATTGAAACTGGAAGATGTTGATTACTTAAATCCTCATGCTACCTCAACTCCGGTTGGCGATAACAGTGAAATGAAAGCTGTATCCAAATTTTTTGGTGATCATACGAAGAAGCTTCATATCAGCGCGACAAAATCAGCTACAGGCCATTTACTCGGAGGGGCAGGAGCGATTGAAGCTATTGTTGCTATCAAAGCCATTCAAGAAAATACAATTCCCCCAACAATCAATACAATGAATATTGATCCTTCATTGCCACAGGGATTGAATATTGTGTTGAAAGAAAAAATGAGCAAACAGATTAATGTAGCCATGAGCAATACCTTTGGCTTTGGCGGACACAATGCTACAGCTGTATTTAAAAAGGTCATATTGTAATGTGAGATTTAAGATTTGCGAGGTGCGGTTTAATTTTACAAATCGCACCTCATGAATCGAAGTCTTTAGTTTTTACCAGATCGTGAGCCAGGAATGCTTGATGAATTAATCACAAGCTGTTATTTATTAACTTTTCATGCTACATTAGATAGTCCATTTTTCGCATGGACTTTTTCGATAGCCGATGAAATTTATACCCCAAGCATTTTCTGTTATTATGATTTGCGCATTGACATGCAAAATGTCAGTAAGCTTGGCCCAACTTCCCGACATACACTTTGAAACCATAACGTCTAAAGACGGACTTCCCAGCAATACCATATTCACGGCCACGAAAGACAAGGAAGGATTTATGTGGTTTGGAACACGACTGTGTCCCGTTCGATATGATGGCACTACCTTTCAAAGTTTTAGAAACCCGAAAACTAATTTAGTGACGGGCATTGCTATCGATAAAAATAATACTGTCTGGCTATCATCTGACAAAAGCGGAATTTGCAAAATCGAAGCACATAGTTTAAAGATGAATGCTATCGAAAAGAACATTATCGGATCGACTGGAGATTTTTATATTGATAGACAAGGTAATGGATGGTATAGCGATTTTAGTGGTGCCAATAAATTGAATTTATCCACTGGGCAAGTTGTTCATTACCCATTTCAGACCACACCGTTTCTATGGAATAAAGCATCCTTCATCGAAGACCACGCCAATACACTTTGGGTTATAGGACGGGATAATGGATTGTTCCGATACGATGCAAAGAACGACACATTGATATGTGTGCTGGGGAAAGATAGTACAGATCCAGCAAAAAAAGATTCTATTTTATTTTCAAAGGGATGTGTCGATCATCAAGGTATACTTTGGATTGGATCCTATAATCGAGGACTTATCAGATATAATCCAGACTCGAATGAATTTATAGCCATTGAAACCAATCGGGTGAACAACCAGATTACAACAGTTATGGAGGGACAAGACGAAAATGGAAACCGTATCCTATGGGTGGGCGATGACCAAGGACTTGGTGTATTTAGACCTGAGCAAAAAAAGTTCTATTTCTTCACTGACATTTTTCCACAAAGATTTGAGGTAAATAATCTTTTTCGTGATTCAGATCAGGGAATTGTATGGGCATGTACAACGGAAGGGATTGTGAAGTATCATCCTAAAAGCAACATGATCAAGGCTATAAAAATACCAGATTATGTTCTTTCCACACCTGCTTCGGTTACGGTTTTCTTACAGGACAAACTGGATGATAATACATATTATCTGGGCTTATCGAATACCGGTATCGTAAAATGGAATAGTGTATCAAACCAATTTAAACTAATTCCTTTTCCAGCTCCTCCAACAGAGACTCGATGGATGGCACAGCGCTCAGATGGCACGATCTGGATTGGAACAAATCGATGGGATTACACTCGACCTGGGATATTTATTTACGATCCGAAAAAAAATGCATTTGTTACCTCGGAACTATTAAAACTTGCCAATTCATATTTCTCTGTTCCATTTTTTATGTACGGTGTCTTTGATAAAAAAGATCGCCTTTGGCTTGGGAATTCAGACGAAGGAATTCACGTGTTGGATGAGATTTCCAATATAGAAGTAACACCCTGGCAAGATAGTACGCAACGTAATTTTTTAAAGAACAATAATCTGTTAAATGGAATTTGCATCGATCGGTATGATCGGGTTTTATTATGTGCGTATGATGGAATTTTTTATGTGGATCAGCAAAATGGAAGATTTGTTCTATTAGATCCAGCAGAGATAACTTCAAATTATCCGGCTGCAAATTCTCTATTGATTGATGCTGATGAAAATGTTTGGGCTGCTCGATGGGGTGGCCTTACCTACTCATCGCCTAATGGAAAAATCAAAAGAACAATTACAACAGACGATGGTTTTTACGATCATGAAAACAGGGGGCTTGCGTACGATTATCAAGGCAATATCTGGATCGGAAATTATGAAGGTATTTATTGTTTTATGCGTGCCACCCAACGACTCGTTCGATTTACCTCGAATGATGGACTGATGAACAATAATACAACGCATGGAATAATTTCCAGTCGCGATGGGAAACAGATATTTGTCGCGCAGAAGAATGGATTCAATATCATAAAGGCTGACCAATTGTTGGCTGCTCAAAATCCTTCTGTACTTGCTGTGGGCAGTTTCAAAATTCGGGGCAATGCTTACGAAGCTGATCTCTCCAAGCCGGTTTACTTAAAGCGATCGGACAATGCCTTCAGTGTTGATTTTATTGCATTGAATTACAGAAAGCACCAAGACAATCAATACGCTTATTTTCTTGAAGGGTTTGAAGATGATTGGAACTACAGTGGAGCAGAACACCAGGCCTATTACACGAATCTTAATCCAGACAGTTACACACTTCATATCAAGACAAGCGATGCTTTTGGTAACTGGAATAGCAAGGAGCTTTTGTTGCAGATTCATGTCTTGCCTGCATTTTATGAAACGTGGTGGTTTAAAATTGCTTTACTTTTACTGATACTCGCGATACTCTATGGTTTGTATAGGTATCGCATCAATCAGCTTCTTAATATGCAACGTGTTAGAAATCGAATCTCCGCAGATTTGCATGACGAGTTGGGATCTTCCCTTAGTGGAATAAGCATTATGGGAACATTGGCGCAAAAGACAATGACAGAACAGCATCCGTCCACTCCGTTTATTTCACGTATAATAGAAGATGTACAGCAAATCAGTGGTTCGCTTGATGATATTGTGTGGAACATCAGTCCGAAAAATGATGGATTGAAAAGTGTGATCGCAAGAATGACACGTTACTCTTCCGAACTTTTTGAAGCCAAGCAGATCAAATATCAATTTACATTACCAGAAAATATTGACCGTATTCGACTATCGATGGAGCAACGAAGAAACTTCTACCTGATCTTCAAAGAATCCGTCAATAATTTAGTGAAGTACTCCCAATGTTTACAGGCTTCTATCAATATTGAAGTGATCAACCAGAATCTGCTCTTTACTATTCAGGACGATGGCGTAGGATTTGATGTTGATATGCAAAGTGAACGGAATGGTTTACGGAATATACGAGAACGAGTTAAAGCTCTTCGTGGAGAGCTTCAACTGGAATCACGGCCAGGAAAAACGTTCCTTCAGCTTGAGTTTCCGATGAACGAATGACCGAAATGGGGGATTGACAAGAATACATTTTGGATCTTGCTTTACAGATCAGTAAAACCTGGTAACTAGTAATTATGAAATCAATTCATGTATCCGTTTATGAAGATAATGATAAGCTTAGGGGACTATTGGAACTGTTGATTAACAACACAGATGGTTTTCATATTACCAATACCTATTCAAACTGTTTGAACGTGAAGAACGAAATGACGAAGGATCATCCTGATGTCGTGATCATGGACATTGATATGCCGAAGTGCAACGGAATTAATGGCGTTCGAATGATTAAGGAATTTGATGTAAATATCCGGGTGCTGATGCACACTGTTTTTGATAATGATGATAACCTGTTTGCCTGTCTGACAAATGGAGCTGATGGATACCTATTGAAGAGAGATACATCAGAACAATTAATACCTGCCATCCGTGAAGTTTTTGAAGGAGGTGCACCCATGTCGCCTGGTATAGCACGAAGAGTGCTCGAAGCATTTCATCACCCTAAAGAAACCGCTGTCGATAAGTACAATATAACACCACGCGAAATTCAGGTTTTAGAATTACTGGCGCGAGGATTTTCGTATCGGATGATTGGTATTGAATTCTCCATTTCGCCCGAAACAGTGAAACGTCATCTAAAAAATATTTATCAGAAGCTATCTGTTCAATGTGGGCCAGAAGCAGTAGCGAAAGCAATTCGTGAAAAAATAATCTGAGTAAGTAAATCGTACCTCGTAAATTTTACCTTGCACCTCGCTTATGACCCAAAAGGGTTATTGCCGTGCGTTCGTTTATATCCTTGCTTTGAATCACCGAATTATAGTAAAGCGGGAATATGAAACACGTTACTTTAAGAAATTGCCTGAACCTTATCAAGAAACATCCGGACGTTCCTTCCATTTTGATTTTGTTGGCTGTTATTGGTATCCTGATCGTGTCATTCTTTTTGCAGGGCTGTGACAACTCAGAGGGAGAAATTAGTCAAACCACAGAATCTACATTTTTGGTGAAAGGTACTTACCTCACCGACCCATGTGGTGATACCGTAATTCTGAAAGGTGTTAACAAGATGAGTGTGTTTGACATGGAAGACCCCAACGGAAGTGTTTACTTTGCTGAGATTGCCAAGACAAATGCCAACAGTGTTCGCATTGTTTGGAAAAAGGTTTATAGCAATGAGAATCCTTCCCAACCTTCTCAGCTTGATGCATTAATCTCCAATTGTATTCAAGCGAAGATGATTCCAATTGTCGAGATGCATGATGCTACATGTGATTGGAGCGAATTGGATAATGTTGTTAACTACTGGATCAGTCCTGATATTCTTGCCATCGTAAAAAAGTATGAACACGCTATGATCGTGAACATTGCTAACGAGGCCGGAGATGCTAATGTAACGGCTGAGCAATTTAAGGCTGGATATCAAAATGCTATAACAAAACTTCGCAATGCCGGAATTAAAACACCATTGATTATTGATGCTCCCGATTGTGGAAAGAATTTAGAATTAATTGTGCCTCTTGCATCGGATTTAATTCAGCATGATCCGCAACACAACCTGTTGTTCTCGGCACATCCTTACTGGTCAATAACAGATGGTGCTACCCCGGCTTTTATTAAAGGCCAGTTAGACAATGCAGCAAATAATAATGTGCCATTAATCTTAGGTGAACTTTGTGCTTATGGAGGCTATCCGGGTAACGGAGCAGAGGGAACGGAATCGTGCACAGCGAAGGGAGCCGTTGATTACACTGCATTATTATCAGAAAGTGCGAAGCATAAAATAGGATGGCTGGTGTGGGAGTGGGGACCAGGCAATGGTTTCTATGAGCTAGACCCCATTGTGTATTGTCCGACCATGGACATGACAACGAATGGCACCTATCAAACGATACTTGATATTCAACAGGATGATGTTAATGCATGGGCGAAAGACGTTGTGATCACAAACTCGTATGGCATACAGAAAACGGCACATAAAACAGATTACATCTCCAATGGTTTTTTGTGTAAATAGTTATTAGAGAAATTATCAATCAGATCTTGTGAGAAATTCTGATGGAAAGGAGATGAAGGTGGCAGCTAAACGGGTAGACATTAACAAATAGAATTTTGATATGGAAAGAAGTTTTTTTTTAAAACGTGTTTATCAGCAATCAGTTTGGTGTCATTTCCGGTAAGCGTGTTTTCGAGAACGTCAAAGAACCTGAGAGAAAAAAAAGGCTTTAAGGTTGATTCCGGTCAAGACAGGACTAGCTGCAGTATCACATTATTTGAAGGAGATACTTTTGATTCCAAAGTTTCGACAGCAGATACAGATGGCGATATCTATGTATTCGAATCAAAGCGCATCAAGGAAGGTGGGCCTTCTCATCATTACCACTTTGATCAAGATGAATGGTGGTATGTACTACAAGGCGAATTCTTAATAAAAGTTGGAGACACAACTTATGAGGCAAAAGCAGGCGATAGTGTATTCGGCCCAAGAATGATTCCTCATAGTTTTGCAAAAATGGGAGAAGGTGAGGGAAAATTATTAATGGTTTTTCAGCCTGCTGGAAAAATGGAAGAAATGTTCAAAAAGATTGCTGCTGGAGTAACAAAAAATTTCTCAGAAGAAGAACAAGATAAATTTTGTGAAGATCATGGTCTTAAACGAGTAGGTCCTCCAATTAAAAATTTCAAAAAATGGTAGGTATGAGATATGCAATTCGGAGATTATTATTCAGCACTAGCATTTTGTCATTAGCACTTCAACTTATAGTGTTAAACGCTTTTGGTCAATTCACTAAACTCCATGATTTTGATATTGTGCCAGATGGAAGAAACCCTCACGGCTCGTTTGTCACTGCCGGAACAATGTTTTATGGAATGACCTATCAAGGTGGTGTGAACAATTTAGGAACCATCTTTGAAATAAAACCGGACGGAACCGGATACGCCAAGATAATGGAATTCGCAGGGAGCACTAACGGAAGCCATCCTTGGGGCTCTCTTTTTTTTGATGGATCATTTCTGTACGGAATGACCGAAGATGGAGGTGTAAATAATCTTGGTGTTATTTTTAAAGTAAAGTCCGATGGAACGGGGTTTGTGAAGCTCTTCGATTTTATAAATGCCGAGAATGGATATTCTCCTCGAGGCTCTCTTATTTTTGACGGAACATTTCTCTATGGAGTCACAAGCAATGGTGGTACAAATAGTGCTGGAGTAATCTTTAAAATTAAACCAGACGGAACAGGTTTTACAAAGGTGTTGGATTTTGCAGGTGGTACAAATGGAAGTGTTCCTGTAGGGGATCTGATTTTTGACGGAACCTTTTTATATGGAATGACATACATGGGTGGCACCAGCAATCTGGGAACCATCTTCAAAATAAAATCCGATGGAACAGGATTTTCCAAGTTGCTTGATTTTGTAAATACGAACGGATATTATCCAAAAGGCTCTCTTATTTCTGATGGAAACTTTTTATATGGAATGACTTATGGAGGTGGCACATATGGTTTTGGTACAGTTTTTAAAATTAGTCCCGATGGAACGGGCTATAACAAGATGCTGGACTTTGCTGGAGTTTCAAACGGAGGTGATGGACGTAATCCAGAAGGTTCTCTCAATTCTGACGGAGCCTTTCTTTATGGGATGACAAATTATGGTGGTACAAATGATACGGGAACCATATTTAGAATTAATCCCAATGGAACAGGGTATGTGAAATTGTTGGACCTCACATTCGCTACAAATGGAGTTCATCCCTGGGGTTCTCTTATTTCTGATGGAACATTTCTTTATGGAATGACCGAAGATGGTGGCGCAAAAGGTGTCGGAACTATATTTAAGTATGCTCCCGAAGTTACCGTGTCTATTGAGGAATTAACAGAAGGTAAGCGAGCTTCAATAAAAACTTTCCCCAATCCAGTACACGAAGAATTATTCATTCAAGTACCAAGCCAATCAACGTTAACGATGTTTGATGCAATGGGAAGAGAAGTAAAGAGCAGTGCACTTCTTATGGAGCAAACTAACCGAATTGAAACACACGATCTATCTACGGGCAACTATATCCTCTGGATAAAATCTTCTAGCACAATAGATTATCTTAAAATCTCTAAGGTTGAGTAGTTTTATTGAATGGTGATTCCGTAAATCACATATCCTAAATTCTATTTTACTCACTCTTCAGCGATTTCACTGGATTGGCTATTGCAGCTTTGATCGATTGATAACTCACGGTAACCCATGCTGTAAGAATAGCGGCAGTTCCCGAAATAGCAATTGTCCAAACATTTACTTCAATACGGTAGGCAAAGTTTTGCAACCACCACTTCTCCATTATATACCATGCAACGGGTACGGCCAAAACAAAAGCAATGAGAACAATTCGAGTGATGTCTTTTGCTAACAGTACAACGACATTACTCACGGAAGCACCCAAAACTTTTCGAACACCAATTTCTTTTGTGCGCAAACTTGTAATGTAAGCGGAGAGTGCAAACAATCCAATGCACGCAACAAAAATAGCAAGCCCTGAAAACACACCGAACAATTTTCCGGTTTGTTGTTCCGCTTTATATTGTTGATTGATGCGTTCGTCAAGGAAAGAAAATTTGAAAGGTTGCTCGGGTGCTATTTTTTTCCACTTCTGTTCCAGTGCTGTGATAGCAGATGCAGTCTCACCAGGTTTGATACGAACAGCAATGTAACCTGTACCGCCACCATAGCTCTCATTACTTTGAATAACCAATGGTGTTACATTATCACGCAAGGAATTGAAATTAAAATCTTTTATGATGCCCGTAATGGTAAACGTTACGGTCACGTTTCCTTCTTCTCGTTCTTGCAGCTGAATCAACTTTCTGCCAATAGGATTTTCCAGACCCATTACCTTAACAGTGGATTCGTTTACCATGATTGATAATGAATCATTGGTTTGGTCTGAATACCACCGGCCTTCTTTTAATTCCAAACCCAAAGTCTCACCGAGTCCATCTGCAACTACCATCGTTTTAGTGGTGAGAATTTCGGATGATCCTTCCGGACGAAACTGAATTCCTGCAAAATCTCCTTCGCTTCCTGGAAGTGCCCAAGTGCCTGCGGACGTAACCACTTCGGGCATCTGCCTGATTTCTTCAATGAGTGTATTGGCGCGATTACCCACATTAAATGCGTTCTCAATAGCAAGTACCTGTTCTTTATCGAAGCCAAGCGATTTTTCTTCCATGAATTTCATTTGCTGTTGGATCACCAATGTTCCGATCATCAGGATAATGGAAATCCAAAATTGAAAAACAACAAGCCCATTCCGAATCCATTTTCCTTTCTGACTACTGGTGAATGCTCCTTTCATCACCACGACTGGATTAAAGGAAGAGAGTACAAAAGAAGGATAGATACCTGCAAGTAGACCAACACATATAGAGACCAATACCATCGTGCCTATGAAAGTAACATCCATCGGCAAAGACAAAGGATCTTGTGTCAGGTTATTAAAGAAAGGTAATGTATAAGCAACCAACGCTACTCCAATCATTACACCCAGCGCACTGAGTATAAACGATTCGGTTAAAAATTGAGCAATCAGTTGTTGACGGAACGATCCCATCACTTTGCGGACACCAACTTCTTTCGCGCGCTCTGAAGATCGTGCTGTTGAGAGATTCATAAAGTTGATGCAGGCAATTACAAGAATTAAAATCGCCACTGAAATCATAATGTAAACCGATGTGATGTTTCCATGGGATTTCATTTGAGCTTCTAAATGTATTGGATCAAGATGAATGGAAGTGAGGGGCTGTAAGAAATAGCGATAACCATTTCCTTCCTTCTTATAATCTGCCCATGATTTACCTAAATCGCGTTCAATTTCTGCAGCAGCATAAGTATCCACCATTTTTGGAAACTTCGCTTCCAAAGCCGCGGCATCACTACCGGGTTTAAGTTTAAAATAGATGTAAGCACTAAAGGTTGTAAAGTTTTCACGATTGTTTCTCTGTGGATTGTAGGATGAGATAAGGGAACTGAATTTGAAATGTGAGTTGGCCGGGAGATCCTCGCAAATGCCACTTACTTTGTATGGTTGATCCCAAATACTCACCGTCTTTCCAATGGGATCAGTCTCACCAAAGTATCGCTTTGCCATCTCTTTCGTTAAGACGATATCATTCGTGCTGCCAAATTTTCTGGAAGGATCTCCCTTAATAAATTTAATACTGAATATGTTGAAGAAGCTACTGTCCACAAATACAGTATACTCTTCGTTAAATTTCTTCACTTCATTTTTTTCATCCTGATAAGAAAAAGGTGCTTCCTGTGCACCAAAGACCATAGCCGATTCTTCAATCTCAGCAAAATCCCGCTCTGCTACGTTCGCAAAAGAATGAGGAACCACAGCATAGAAGGTAGAGTGGTTTGGATACTTTCTTTCTAATGACATTCTATAAATTCGGTCGCCATTCTCAAAGAATTTATCATACGAGAATTCGTGACGAACAAAAAGAACGATCACTAAGCAACTGGCAATACCAACCGCTAGACCCAATACATTGATGAGCGTGTAAATCTTTTGCTTGGAAAGACTGCGAAGCGCGATTTTGAAATTGTTCTTAAACATAGTAGTGGCTTTGTTTAAAGTTATAAAATCGGGAGGTGGTTTGTGTATTCCTTATCGTATGAATATTCTTAATGTAAAAGATTTCGTATCGTTGTAAACTCTGCTTATGGTTACCGGTTGCCAGTTACCAGTGTACGGGAACTGGAAACCGGTAACCAGTAACTATTTACTCACTCTTCAATGATTTTACGGGATTTCCCAATGCAGCGCGCATGGCTTGCGTACTCACAATAATAAGTGCAAGTACCAGTGATCCACCTCCGGCAATCAGCAAAACCCACCACGAAATTTCTACGCGATAGGGGTAGCGCTCTAAGAACCCAGACAAGAACCACCAGCCGATGGGTGCAGAGATAACAAAGGCTAAGATCACCAGCCTTGAAAAATCTTTTGAGATTAACATTACAAGACTCGCTACAGAGGCTCCTAATACTTTACGAATACCTAACTCCTTGGTGCGTTGCTCGGCCGTGAACGCAGCCAATCCAAAAAGTCCAAGGCATGTAATAACAATTGCTAATGAAGCAAAGACGCCAGCCAGTCTACTGATCAGGTTGATGGTTGAGAATTTTCTTTCAAAATCATTGTCAGCAAAGCGGAACTCGAAGGGATAATTCGGATTTAGTTTTTTAAATATTTGCTCAATTTGATCAATTGAGCTTTTGAGATCGTCTGTCTTATTAAGGCGAATGGTGATGGTGCTGCTCCAATCTGGATCAAAAAACATTGTTAGCGCTTCTACGGGTCTGTAGGGAGAATCCATGATCACGTTTGGCATTACACCAATGATCTCATAGTCCTGACCATTTGCTTTTATCTTTTGACCTAACGGATCTTTCATTCCCATCAGATCGATAGCAGCCTGATTAACAACTACAGCAGTTGAATCACTTTTAAAATCGCGTGAGAAATCTCTGCCTTCCAGCATTTTTATACCCATGGTTTCAGCGTAATCGTATTCAGTAGCAATGGTAGTAAATCCAACACGCTGACCTTCAGGCATACCGACCCATTGTACCTCATTGTTTGAGAAAATAGAAGTGATTGGACTATTACTTTTGCAAACTGATTGCACAACACCTGTATTCACAAGCGTTTCCCGAATCGTTTGAAAATTGGTTTCCAATTCATTGTTCGTCCAGATTTGCATGAGGTTTTCGCGATCGTAACCGATGTCACGATTCTTCACATGCATGATTTGTTGATAGATTACTAGCGTACCAATGATGAGAAATATTGAGAACCCAAACTGTAAAGTGACAAGCACTTGTCGTGGAGTGCTGGCACCTTTTCCTGCATTTACTTTTCCTTTCAACACTTTAACAGGTTGAAAAGCGGAGAGGTAAAATGCCGGGTAGCTGCCGGAAAAAATACCAATTACTAAAACCAGCGCCAGAGCGGAACTCCAAATCCAGGGATTAGAATAAGTAACAGAAATATTTTTTTCAACCAACATATTATACGCTGGAAGTAGCAGCTCTACAACGACTAATGCTAACAAAAAGGAGATGAACGTAATCATTAATGATTCTCCTAAAAACTGGAAAATTAATTCCTTTCTTCTCGATCCGACACTTTTTCGAATACCCACTTCGCGTGCGCGACTTTCGCTTCGTGCCGTAGCTAAGTTCATAAAGTTGATGCAAGCGATGATCATCACAAAAATTGCAATGGCCGTAAAGAGCTGTACATAATCAATCATTCCTCCGGTATTTTTTCCATTTTCAAAATTGGAATACAATCGCCATTTGCTCATGGGATGCAGGAACAAGGTAGCCGTTTGTGCTTTGGGGTTGTTGTCTTTAATGAGGTATTTAATGCTGTTATTTACGTCAGCCTCTTTAGCACCTGGCTGAAGCTGAACATACATTTGAAAGGAATTATTTTCCCAATTATCTTTTGATCTGCGCACCCAGCCTTGAGTTGCTTCATAGTAAGCAAATGGCAAAACGTAATCAAATCTAAAAAATGATTGTTTTGGTACATCTTTAATTACACCTGTAACTTTCAGTTCTTCTCCATTGTCAATTTTGATAAGTTGATTAATGGGGTCTTCATTATCAAAGAAAGATTTTGCTGTTGATTCGGTAACCACAATAGAGTTGGGCTCAGCGAGTGCAGTGGCCGGATTACCCTTTACCATGTCAAAGCTGAACATATTGAAAAAATCTTCGCTAGCGCTTAATCCCATTTTGTTTAACCGTTTCGCTCCGACTTGCAGCATATTGCCTTCACCCCAGTTGGTTAGCACAACATATTTCACCTGACTTGATTTGTTCTTGATCGTTTCTTTCAATGGATAAGGCATTGAACTACCTGTTCCTATACCTTGTGCCCATTTTTGACTTTGATACAACTTATAGATGCTGCCGTAGTTTTTGTGAAATGTATCGAACGAGTATTCATCTGCTACCCATAAAAGAATCAATATGCTGGACGCTAGGCCAATAGCAAGTCCACCAATGTTGATGAAAGAGTAAGCCGGATTTTTGATCAGACTTCGAATGGCAATTTTAAAGTAGTTGCGTAGCATGGTGTTGGTGATCTATAATCTTTAGTAGTTATTTCATTTCCTATAGTTTATGAATAGTTACCGGTTGCCAGTTACCGGCATCTGGTAACCGGTAACTGGCAACTGACTACTCGCTCTTCAAACTCTCCACAGGATTTTTTCTTGCGGCTCTGAACGATTCGAAGCTCACTGTGGTCCAGGCAATAATTAAAGCTGCTCCACCGGCAAGAACAAATACAATCAAATCAAAACTGGTTCGGTATTCAAATCCTTCCAGCCAGTGGCTCATCAGGTAATATGCTATAGGAATGCCAATGGCAAAAGCGACTAGCACGAGCATAATGAATTCTCTTGAGAGCATGCTTACAATTTGAATGACCGATGCACCCAATACTTTTCGCACGCCAATCTCCTTTATTCTTTGTTCTGCTGTGAACGATGCTAGCGCATAGAGTCCAAGGCAAGCAATGAAAATTGCAAGTCCGGCAAATAGTAAAACAATATTGGAGAGCCGTTCTTCTGTACGATATAGTTTTGCCATCTGCTGGTCGAGGAAGGAATATTCAAAAGCGGATGGAACAATTTTCTTAAAAATGGTTTCAAGTTGTTTTATGGTGGATGTTAAGTCATTTGTTTGAACCTTTACTAAAAGGTAGGTAAGTCTCTCTGTGTTTGCATTGTGAAAACAATACGGACCAATTTTCTGATGCAGGGAAGTCACGTGAAAATCTTCTGTAACACCAACAACATCTGTTGGCCCATCAAACCCTTGAATACTCACCCGTTTTCCGATGGCGTCTTCAGGACTCAATCCTAAATAATCAGCGGTTGATTTATTAATAACAACCTGTACAAGCGTATCCTTGGGATCTTTATTTTCTGGAAGCGTTTTGCCAGCCAATAGTTTTATTCCAAGTACATCTAACACTTCATGTGTCGCTCGTGTGGTAAGAATAGCAGCGCCTTGACCCGTTCCTCCTTCGCGAACAACATTTCTGCTACTCGTACCGATACCAGGATAGCTTTGGCTTCTCGCTACCCTCGTTACTTCAGCAAGCGATTCAAATTCTGTTTTAACGGACGCAACCTGATCTTGATCCTTTACAGCCGATACCATTACAGAAATTACTTGTTCGGGTTCATAGCCTAATTTCTTATCGCGAATGAAATTCATTTGCTTATAAAAGATCAGTGAGCAAATGATCAGGATAATAGAAACGGAAAATTGAAATACAACCAATCCTTTTCGAATAGAAGATTGTCCGCCAGAATTGGAAGTTTTCTGCAGCGCTAACTTCGGTGAGAAGGAGGAGAGGTAAAGTGCGGGATATGCACCGGATATAAAAGTAAGGAACAACCAAACGATCCCGAATGAAATCCAGAACCAGCTTTGATTAATGAAATTCATTGAAATGTTTTTTCCGCTTAATTCGTTAAATATTGGTAGTGTAAGGGTGAAGAAAGTAATTGCAATTAGTAGTGATACCAAAACAAAAACAGAAGCTTCAAAATAGAATTTCCGATTAAGCTGACCAAACGTTGCACCTAAGGTTTTAGCGATGCCCACTTCTTTATTTCTCCGCTGTGCTTGTGCGGTGGTAAGGTTCATGTAATTGACTGCGGCAATCAACAAGATGATGAGCGCTAGTCCTATTAAAATTTTTACCTGTTTAAAATCGCCATACTCTCTTCTGTCAATACTGGACGTCAGATCACCCGAATGTAATCGAATATCCAGAAGAGGTTGAAGTCCTATCGAAAACCAACGATCATCTTTCTCTATGTTACGTTCTAACATCTCTGCGATTTTTTTGTCAACCGCTTCCTTCGTTACATCTTTATGTAATAAGAAATAGGTATCGAAACTCGCATTACCCCAGCTTTGGCTTTTCTCTGCACCAAACCAATTCGAAGAAAACGAAGCAATAAGCTGACATTGTAAAAATGAGTTTGAAGGGAAATCGGAATAGATGCCGGTAACTTCCAGGCTGGTTGTGTTATCAACAACAAGGTTTTTGCCAATTGGATCCTCATTCCCAAAATATTTTTTAGCAGCCGATTCGCTTATCACTACAGTGCCTGGCTGATCCAATACTTTTTTAGGATTTCCTTTTATAAGCGGAATAGTAAATACATCAAAAATTTCAGGATCGGCAAAAAACAAACTAGACTCCGAAAACTTTTCAGTCTCAGTTGATATAAATCCAATGTCACCAAAGTTGTGATGAAAAACCCGTGTTGCTTTTTCGATCTCGGGAATTTCTTTTGCTGCTGTTGGTCCGAGTTTGTTGGGTGAGCCTCCCCATCTCATGGTTTGTCCATCCCAATCCGCACTGATTACAGATCGGTAAATTCTGTCTTTCTTCTCATGAAAGCGATCATAGGAGAGTTCATCGACCACATATAAGCTTATCGCTAAAAAAGTAATAAGCCCGATCGACAAACCCAGGATATTAATCAGACTAAACGTTTTATTCCTGATTAAACTTCGGATGATGATAATGAGATTGTTTCGGAGCATGGTTGTTATGGTTGAGGGGTTTGGTTATATGTCGATTACTTTTGTTTAGTGTACGAGTTGCCGGTTACCAGATACCTGTATCCGGTAACTGGCGACTGGCAACCTTTTTATTCGCTTCTCAAACTTTCCGTTGGATTACTCATGGCTGCTTTTAGTGCTTGAGTACTCACAATCAATAAAGTAAATGTGAGACATGCTAGTCCTGAAAAGGCAATTACCCACCACGGAAAATTAATTCGATAAGCATATTTTTCTAAGAAGTTGCTGAAGCCCCACCAGGATAAGGGAGCGGCAATAGCAAAGGCAATAATCACTAACCATGAAAACTCCTTCGCAATAAGTGATACCAAGCTTGAAACGGAAGCACCCATTACCTTTCGAATTCCAATTTCTTTCTTCCGTTGTTCGGCTGTGAAGGAAGCCAAACCAAAAAGACCAAGACTGGTAATGAAAATGGCAAGAATTGTAAAGAGATTTGCAATGCGATTGATCATTGTTATGGTAGAAAACTTTTTGGCATACTGTTGATCTACGAATGCGTATTCAAAGGGATGAGCAGGATCCAATTTTTTAAAAACGCTTTCCACTTTTTTAAGTGACTCTTCTGTATTAGCTGTTTTTTCAAGCCTTACCGTTAATGCGCTTACCCATTGCGGTTCGAAAACAATAAAAGCAGGCTTGATTTGACTGTTGGGTGATCCCATTAATACGTTATCAATAATACCTACAATGGTTGCTTTGCGTTCACCCCAAAAAGTCACTTGCGTTCCAATAGTTTCTTTCAGACCCATAATGTCCGCTGCAGCCTTATTAACAATAATGGAAGCCGTGTCCGCTTTAAACTCTTCAGAGAAGTCGCGACCTTCAAGAACTTTTACGCCAAGAGTCTTAGTGTAATCGTATTCAGTAGCGATGGTTGTGAAAAGAACCTTTTGATCTTCTGGTTTTCCGGGCCAATCCAAAAAGTTATTTGAAAATATTTCGGTTACTGGACTATTTGATTTTGTTACAGAAACAACGGCCCCTGAAGTGAGTAGCTCTTGCTTAATAGCTTTGTAGTTCTTGCCAATTTCTTCATTGTTCCAAACCGTGATTAAGTTTTCCTGATCGTACCCAAGTGCTCTTTCTTTTGTGTGCTGAATTTGCTGAGAGATGATCAGCGTACCAATGATTAAACCTGTCGCGAATACAAATTGTAAAACGACTAATGCCTGACGAGGTGTTGCATTTTTACCGACCTGCATTTTGCCCTTTAACACTTTTACAGGTTCAAAGGAAGAGAGGTAGAAGGCTGGATAGCTTCCGGAAAAAACTCCGGTAATGATAATAATACTGATTGAGTAGAACCAAAACTCAGGACTGGTGTAATTGATGAAAAGAGTTTTGTTAACCAAATTGTTATACAAGGGGAGAGATATTTCAACAATAACTAATGCAAATATAAAGGAGATAGCCGCAATTAATATAGACTCACCAATAAACTGAAAGATCAGTTCTTTTCTTCGCGAGCCAATGCTTTTACGAATACCAACTTCGCGTGCACGACTCTGACTTCTTGCTGTGGCCAGATTCATAAAGTTAATACACGCCATCACAAGGATGAAAATGGCAATGATGCTAAAGCCCTGAACGTAATCACTCATGCCTCCTGACTCTTTTCCATTTTCAAAAGAAGAATGTAAGCGCCAGCGGAGCATTGGATGGAGGAAGAATTCGCGGGGCATATCCTTTTGTCCTTTTTCAACCAATACATTTTTGATAGTGGATTCAACTTCCGCTTTGTCAATGCCGGGTTGCAACTCTACATACACTTGCCAGGAATAATCGCCCCAGTCGCCATCTGATTCCTGTACAAGATTTTCATTTTGAAAAAGCTTAAGGGGTATTAGAAAGTTGAATTGGATGGAAGAATTGTCCGGGATGTTCTTCACAACTCCTGTAACCTTCACTTCATTTTTATTATCGAGTAGAATAATTTGCCCTATGGGATCGGCATCACCAAATAATGTTTTCGCTGTCGCTTCTGTTAATACTATCGAATTCGGTTCATCCAATGCAATTTCCGGTTGGCCGGCTACCATTGAAAAATGAAAGATGTCGAGAAATTCTTCGCGGGTGAGCGTAAAAGCGAAGTCGTCGAT
>JBDTTT010000031.1:0-47895 GCA_039930485.1 Chryseolinea sp. | reverse complement strand
AATGAAACGCAGGTAACGAAGGTATTTGTGAAAGATAAAGAGGTAACAAACATTGTACTCGATCCAAATTTCGAACTGGGTGATGTAGAGTTAACCAATAATACATTCCCAAAGAAAGCTGGTGATTCAAAGTTTGACCAGTTTAAGAAGGGAAACTAATACCAAAAAAATGAAGTAAATCTCAAAAAGCCAATCGCTAGTTAGCGGTTGGCTTTTTTGTTTTATCCTGCGATATTTAACTGATAATTCACTCCCTTATGAAATCATTACAACTTACATTGATTGCCTTGCTGATTTGTTTTTCAGCCTTGGCGCAAGAACAAAAGAAATGGCAAGGCAAGTTTGAACAGCTGGACCAAATGCTACCTACGCCAAACGAATACCGATCTGGCTCAGGGGCACCCGGATCAAAGTACTGGCAAAACCGTGCCGATTACATTATTGATGCGGAGATTGATGAGCCCGTCAATAAATTAAAAGGAAAGGAAACCATTACCTACTTCAATAATTCTCCAGAGCCATTAAAGTATTTATGGTTGCAACTGGATCAGAACATTAACAAAAAGAACAACGAAGACTTTGGAGAGACCTATGTAAATCTTACGGGTGGATTACGAGATTCAATCCCAACACTTCACATGCAATATATGGTGAGGCCGGTTGAGTTTGAAGCAGGATATACTATTGAATCCGTAACCGACAAAACAGGAAAAGGTCTTCCTATTACAATCAACAATACGATGATGCGCATTGATCTTCCAACGCCCATCAAACCAAATGAGTCCTATGTTTTTTCCGTTTCCTGGTTTTATCCCATAACCGATCGAAGCAAGTTCTTGCTTTCAAGAGAAGGGTATGAACATTTTCCGGAAGACAATAACAATGTTTATCTGATTGCACATTGGTTCCCACGCATGTGTGTATTCGATGATTATGAAGGCTGGCAGAACAAACAGTTTCAGCGTCTCGGAGAATTTGCACTTGAATTTGGTACCTACAAGATCAACTTAACTGTTCCTTCCGATCACATCATTGGATCAACCGGATCATTGCTAAATGCAAAAGAAGTTTTGACAGCAAAAGAGTTGGAACGATTTGAAAAAGCAAAGACATCATTTGACAAACCCGTTGTCATCGTAACAGAAGAAGAAGCTAGAGTAAAAGAAAAAACAAAAGCGACTACTAAAAAAACATGGCGCTTCCAGGCCGATAATGTTCGCGATGTTGCCTTTGCCAGCTCACGCAAATTTATTTGGGATGCACAAGCCGTAAAACTTCCAACGAACACTACACTTGCAATGTCTTTCTATCCGAAAGAAGGATTACCAGTTTGGTCAGAAGAATCTACAAAGGCGGTGAAGAATGCTCTGGAGGTTTATTCAAAATACACATTTGATTATCCTTATCCGGTGGCCATATCAGTAAACACTTCTAATCTTGGCATGGAATTTCCGATGATTAGTTTCAATGGCGGCCGGCCAACGAAAGAAGGGAAGATGAGCGATCAATCAAAAGCAGGGATGATTGGAACAATTGTGCATGAGGTGGGACACAATTATTTTCCAATGATTGTAAGTTCAGACGAACGTCAATGGATGTGGATGGATGAAGGACTTAATACCTTTCTTCAGACGCGTACAGAAACAGAACGTTATCCTGCGTTTCATCATACTACACCAAAAGATATTGTGCCTTACATGAAGGGTGATAAAAGTATTATGCGACCAGTGATGACGACCTCTGATAATGAACGATTAAATGCTTTCGGTGCCAACTACTATCAAAAGCCAACTGTTGCTTTAACGCTTTTGCGCGAAACCATTATGGGTCCGGAGTTATTCGATAAAGCTTTCAAAGAATATTCAAACCGCTGGATGTACAAACACCCGCGACCTGCTGACTTCTTCCGCACAATGGAAGATGCAACTGCGGTAGACCTTGATTGGTTTTGGCGTGGATGGTTTTATGGAACCGATAATGTAGATGTATCAGTAGAAGACGTAAAATGGTTTAAGCTCAGATCACAACAGACCGATCCGGAGAAGAAAGATGTAAAAGTAAAAACCGGAGATTTAGCGGCTGAAAAAAGTGGTGAAACAAAAGCCACCGATTTTAGCAAAGGTCCACAAGAATTTACAGTGACCAATACTCCCGATCAATTCTATGGAGAATTTAAAAGTAGAATTGATGATAATGCTGTTCGTCAAAAATTAGAAGGTAAAAATATTTATCAGATTAAATTCAAAAACGTGGGAGGTCTTGTTACACCTCTCGTTATTGAATGGACTTACAAAGATGATTCGAAAGAAGTAGAAAGAATCCCTGCGGAAGTATGGAGATTAAATGAAAATGAAATCACGAAGGTATTTGTAAAAGACAAAGAGGTAGTAAACATTTTACTCGATCCTAATTTTGAATTGGCTGACATAGAAACAACAAACAATGTTTTCCCGAAGAAGCCAGTTGAAACAAAATTTGATCAGTTTAAGAAACAGAATTGAGAATAGTATAAAGTTAATCGTTAACGGTAATTTCGATCAGAGTTTCTACAACTGAAAATTCTGATCGAGATTTTTTACATAGCCTAGCGCAAGTTAGTTGTGCAAAAGTCTGTCTGTCTTTTTATTCTTTCCCATCATCCAAATGAAGCCTATGCAGAAACCGATGCACAATGGGCGATAAGAAAACTGCGACTATACTGAGAAAAGCAACACCACTAAAGATGGCATATATTGAAGCAAACCATTTTGCTCCGTCATTTTTCATGGCATCAATGGGTCCCATACCTGTTAAAATCATGGAAGCATTTAAGAGGGAATCAAGCCAGGGTAGCTCATTAAAGTAATGATAACCAATCATGCCAATACCTAACGAAAATCCCAGTAATAGAAAAGCAAACCAGGCATAGCGCAATACTCGTCTGTAAAACTGTTTGCGCGGAAGAAGTGGTCTGGAGCGATGTTCGAATGCCATTTTTAAGCAGTGAAAAGTTTAATCGCTTTTTCTAGATCAACATTTCCACCTGTGAGAATAATCCCTACACGTTTGCCCTTGAATTTTTCTTTTGCTTTCATAACAGCTGCAAGCGGAACTGCACAGGAGGGCTCAACTATTATTTTCATGCGCTCCCAAATCAATCGCATGGCTGAAATGATTTCGGGATCAGTTACTGTGATTACTTCCTTAACATTGTCGCGAATGATTGGAAATGTTTTGTCGCCTAAAGAAGTAAGCAAACCATCAGCAACAGAATCTGATTGTGATGGCTCGATCTTTCCGCTTAGCATGGATCGATAGGTATCATCAGCACCTTCAGGTTCTGCCGCAAATACAATTGTGTTCGGAGAAAAATATTTTGTGGCCAATGCAGTTCCGCTTAACAAGCCTCCACCGCCTACAGGCGCAACGATGATATCAAGGTTAGGAACTTCTTCAAACAATTCTTTTGCTGCTGTTCCTTGTCCTGCAATTACATCGTAGTTATTAAAGGGATGTATTTCACTTGCTCCTGTTTTCTTTATCACTTCCGTCAATGTTGATTCTCGTGAAGGTAAGTTTGGCTCACACTCAAAAATTTCTCCACCATATCCACGCACTCCTCGCTTCTTAATTTCTGGAGCTGTGTGTGGCATCACGATATAGGATTTCGTACCAAGAATTTGAGCAGCTCTCGCAATGGCTTGCGCATGGTTGCCAGATGAATGTGTAGCAATTCCTTTAGACCTTGCTTCCTGTGAAAGTAAGAGTGAAGCATTCATTGCACCACGTGCTTTGAATGCGCCTACCTTCTGAAAATTTTCACACTTAAAAAATAAGGTACATCCCGCCATCTCATCAACACCTGCCGATGTCATAACCGGAGTATGATGTATATAGGATTTTATTCTGTGGTGTGCCTGTTCAATGTCTTGCTTTGTAACCATACCTACTTATATCAATGCGCTTCCAACCAATTTAATCCTACGCCTACCTCAACTTCCATCGGCACTTCAAGATGAACGGCATGTCTCATCAGGTTCACAATGTTTTCTTTCACTTTATCTACCTCACTCTTGTGAACATCAAAAACCAATTCATCATGCACTTGCATGGTCATTTTTGATTTGAGTTTTTCTTTTTCCATCCATCGATGAATGTTCACCATAGCGATTTTAATAATGTCGGCAGCGCTTCCTTGAATGGGTGCGTTGATCGCGTTGCGTTCTGCAAAACCTCTTGTAGTTTGATTGCGTGAATTGATATCACGTAAATACCTTCGTCTTCCTAAAATGGTTTCTACATATTCTTTCTCACGAGCTGTATTAATGGAATCATCCATGTAACGCTTGATTGCTGCAAACTCCGTAAAATACGATTGAATAATTTCTGCTGCTTCAGTTCTTGAAATACCTAAGTTCTGCGATAGTCCAAAGGCTGTGCTTCCGTATAAAATTCCAAAATTTACTTCTTTAGCTTTACGTCTCATATCTGCGGTAACGCTTGCTAACTCTACTTTAAAAACTTTTGCTGCTGTGGTGGTGTGAATATCTCGTCCATTGCGAAAAGCTTCGATCATGGTTTCGTCTTTTGCGAACGATGCTGCAATACGTAATTCGATTTGAGAGTAATCGGCAGACATAAAAAGATAATCTTCTCCACGCGATACAAATGCTTTTCGAATCAACCTGCCTTTCTCAGTACGAATCGGGATGTTCTGTAAGTTTGGATTGTTCGAACTCAATCTTCCGGTTGCCGCAACGGCTTGACGATAATCGGTGTGAATTCTTCCATCTGTTTTACTAATCATTCGCGGAAGCGCATCTACATAGGTAGAGCGAAGTTTTTCGTATTCACGATAATCTAAAATTTTCTTTGCGATAGCATGCTCTGTCAAACCTTGCAATACATCCTCGCCTGTAGCGTATTGTCCTGTCTTTGTTTTCTTAGGCTTGTCTATCAACTTCATTTTATCGAACAGCACTTCACCCAGTTGCTTTGGTGAACCAATATTAAATTCTGTACCAGCAAGTTTGAAAATTTCTTTCTGCACATTATCGCTATCTACTTTCAACTCTTCCGACATCTTAGCAAGGGCTTCTACGTCTACCTTCACGCCTTCGAATTCCATTGCAGCAAGTACGGTTACTAATGGCATCTCTGTATCCGACATCAATTTAACATGTCGCCTGCGTTCGAGTTCCGGTAATAGTTTGCTGCGTAGTTGGAATAGATGATCGGCACGTTCGCAGAGTCGCTCTTTTACATCAGCGTGATCTTTGTGGAAAATATCGTACTGTAAATACTGAGCACACAACATTTCAAGATCGTGAGCTGCTTCGGGCTCTATCAGGTAATGCGCCAACATCACATCAAACAATTGTCCTTTCAATTCAACACCGGCTTTTTTCAAGGCCAGCATCGTTCCCTTAATGTTATGTCCAATTTTCGAAATGGAATTATTTTCCAATATCGACTTTAGAGCATCATCAACTTTTCCGTCATTACATAAAACAAAATAGGCTTCGTTTTCTTTGCACGAAAACGAAAGACCTTTCAGATGAAAATCAAAATTCGGAAGTTCATCCGTGAGACAATCAATTGAAAAATACGTTTGGGATTGTAATTTTTGAACAAGTGCTTTAAGATCTTTATCGTTGTCTACCTGAAGATATTGAACCTCTTTTGACGCTCTGTTCTTCCGTTCTCCTGTGGTTGGTTCGGTTGATTCATTAGCCTGACCAAACATGGAGAGTTGAGAACTCTGCGCGGCTTGTGGCGCTGCGGCTGCAGGTGATCCTGCTTCGGCAAAAGCGCGTGCTGCTATGGTCTTAAATTCAAGCGCATCAAAAATAGGTTTGAGCACTTCTACATTCGGGCCTGAGTATTCAAGATCTTTTTCATCGAAAGCAACCGGAACATCAATCACAATTGTGGCGAGTTTCTTAGAGAGCAATGCCTGATCGCCATATTGTTTTACCAATTCTTTTTGTTTTCCTTTTAAATTATCAGCATTCGCAATAATATTTTCAATTGATCCGTATTGCTTTAACAACACGGCTGCTGTCTTTGGTCCGAAGCCCGGAATACCTGGAATGTTATCAGAGGTATCGCCTTGCAACCCAAGCATATCAATTACCTGATTTACATTTTCAATATCCCACTTTTCGCAAACTTCTTTCGGACCCATGATATCAACCCCACTTCCTAAATACGCTGGCTTGTATAGCCAAACATTTTCTTTTACGATTTGTCCGTAATCTTTATCGGGTGTCATCATGTACACATCAAATCCTAGTGTCGCGGCTTGTGTTGCTAATGTTCCGATAATATCATCAGCTTCATATCCATCCAATTCTAAAATTGGAATATTAAAGCCGCGAATGATTTCTTTCACTTTCGGAACACCACTTCTAATATCTTCAGGAGTTTCTTGTCGGTTGGCCTTGTACTCGCTGAAGATCTCATCACGAAATGTTTTAGCTGCTGTATCGAACGCAATGCCAATGTGTGTTGGCTTTTGTTTTTGCAAGACCTCGAGCAAGGTATTGGTAAAACCAAATGGCACAGAGGTGTTGATGCCTTTCGAATTGATGCGGGGCGTTTTAGCGAACGCAAAATGCGCACGATAAATCAGGGCATAGGCATCGAGAAGGAATAGTTTTTTGTTTGATTGACTCATGATGCAACTTAGGAATTGCTGTTGACAAACGAATGCAAAAAGATTACTTTTAGAGGATGTGAAAAGAAGAAGTCCATTTTTTTAATGCTTCCTTTCATTATCAGTTGATCACAAAGATTCCCCTCGAAAATTTTTGACGACCACCTAACTATCAATCCGTGAACAAAGCTTCATCGCCTTTAGAGAGATTTTTCCACTGGGAAAAAACAACCCCTCAAAACATCTTTTTCCGACAACCTATAAATAATGATTGGAAAACCTGGACCTATCAGCAAGCCGGAAAAGAAATTCGGACAATGGCCGGGGCGCTTTCCGCATTACAACCAAAATCGAAAGTAGCCATACTCTCAAAAAATTGCGCCCACTGGATTATGGCCGATCTGGCCATCATGACTGCCGGCCATATTTCTGTTCCCTTATACGCTAATAGTTCTGTAACTTCAATTAAGCAAATTCTGGAGCACAGCGAATCGACTGCCATTTTTGTAGGTAAGCTGGACGATTATGAGAATCAGAAAAAAGGCATTCCGGATACGGTTCAAAAAATAAGTGCTTCGACCTATGGAATTCATGAAGGTCTTCTTTGGGAGGAAGTCGTTGAAACACATAAGCCATTAACACAAGCTGTTGAACGTAATGCGGAAGAACTGCTCACGATAATGTACACCTCTGGAACGACAGGCAAGCCAAAAGGTGTAATGTTTAATTCGAAAGCATTTGATCACACGACTGATATTCTGATTAAATATTTACACAAGTGGGAAACTCTTCCAAAACATCCCCGGCTTTTTTCTTACCTCCCACTTTGCCATATCGCAGAACGCAACCTGACAGAAATGTTAGCGCTTTATACAGGTGCTAATATTTCATTTGTCGAGTCTCTCGAATCGTTTGGTCGCGACCTTGCCTCGGTTCAACCTGATTTATTTTTTGGTGTGCCTCGCATTTGGGCAAAATTCCAAGAGAAGGTTTTGGAAAAAATGCCGCAGAAAAAGCTCGATACACTTTTAAAAGTTCCGATCATCAGTGGCATTGTGAAAAAGAGCATCACAAAAAAATTAGGCCTCGCTAAAGCAGGGTTGAAAGGAACGGCAGCTGCGCCCATTCCGGTTTCATTATTAAAGTGGTTTGATTCATTAGGAATTCGCCTGCGTGAAATTTACGGCATGACAGAAAACTGTGCGCTGTCGCATTCGAATCAAAAAGAGATTCGATTTGGAACAGTAGGACAGGCAATGGAAACAGTAGAAGTTAAATTTTCAGACGAAAATGAAATTTTAACCCGTCACGTTGCGCTCATGTTAGGATATTATAAAGAACCTGGTATGACTGCAGAAATTATGACTGCCGATGGATATTTACGAACCGGTGATCAAGGGCAATTAGACAAAGATGGATTTCTTACGATTACAGGTCGTGTAAAAGATTTATTCAAAACCGATAAAGGAAAATATATTTCTCCAGCACCAATCGAAATGAAGTTGATGAAGAACAGCAACATTGAACAAGTGTGTGTCGTTGGGATGGGAATTCCTCAGCCCATTGCATTAGTGAATTTGTCAGCAGCAGGAAAATCAAAATCAAAAGAAGAAATAATGCAGAGTCTCGCTGCATCGTTGGAAGAAATAAATCCTACTCTTGAACATTACGAACATTTGAAAAAAGTGGTGATTATGAAAGAAGAGTGGACCATCAATAATGGATTGATGACACCTACAATGAAAGTTAAACGCAATGAAGTAGAGAAAATATATCTACCTAAATATCCAACCTGGTATTCTCAAGGCACTGTTGTGGTTTGGGAATAAATGAAAAGAGTCAGGTTAAGTCTGACTCTTTTCATTTTTAAAATCTAAATCGGATTATTTTAACCTAGCCTTAAAGAATGCAAGTGTATTCTGATAAGCATCTTTTGCTGCCACTTCGTTATAAGTGCCCATGGCATTGCTTGGGTTTGCGAAAGCATGATCCGTGTCATACGGTTTTGTAGTCAGACTCTTTCCGGCAGCTTTCATGTTTGCTTCAAACTTGTCTACCATTTCTTTGTTGATCCATTTATCCTGAGTTGGCCAAATGTTAAGCACATCACAGTTAAGTGTCTTTAATTTTTCTACATCATCAACAGGCATACCATAATAAATCACGCAAGCTGCTGCCTGCATGCCAGCATTAAGGGATGCAAGAAGTGATTGCCCTCCACCAAAACACCATCCAATTGTTCCAATCTTGGCACTTGACCCAACATACGCTAATGCACCTTTTACAATTACATCACCACGATCTTGTTTAAATGCCTGCATGTATTTTTGTGCGTTCTCACGATCCGTAGCAACATTACCATCATACATATCGATGGCCAATACATTTACATTACCCAAGTCTTTGTACAAATCTTCAGACTGACGTTTGATGTTATCGTTCAAACCCCACCATTCCTGAAAAACAAAAATCCAGTTGTTGGTTTTTTTCTTGGCCATGATCACATAACCATTTCCATCCTTACCGTCTGAACATTTAAAGGTGATCATCTTTCCACCTTCTTCACTAATATGAACATAAGCGCGAGGCAATGAGTGTGCAGCATTGAAAGATTTGTTTGAGGCAAATAGTGCGAACTTATCAGTTGATGATGTGTGGCAAACTGTGACGCCATCTTGTGCAAATCCAATTGCTGTAAACAGCAAGCCGATTGCGAGTAGAATAATTTTTTTCATAGGTCTTGGAATTTGATATTAGTCGTTGGACAAAAGATTTTAGACTTTGAGTTTTTCGAAATCAAGAACATTGGAAGTTCCTAAAATGTTTCGAATCGTCCTATAAATTCCCTGCAGATTAATTTCTACTCCTTCCACTGACCGCGGATCACGCGATCGTAGGTAATGAAATCGGTGTTGATCGGTTCAAATCCTTTTTGACGAAGCAACATGGCAATTTGTGCGCGGTGATATGACGAGTGATTTACTAAATGAATCATAATCGTCTCTACATTATTAATGTAAGGATCACCTGTATAGTTATTGTAGCTCAACTCGCGATCAAAGTTTTCTGTACTCTCAACAAATTTCAACCATTGCTTACCAATATTCTCGGCCATGTCAAAAAGTTGATCAAGTGTATATTCTCCCCAAAGTTTTACCTGAGCCGGTGGTAATCCTTTTATGCGATGAAGCCAAAGAAACTGAGCCGCCACAATATGTCCCATAATGGTGAGGATTTTTTCATCACTCACGTTTTGTTCTTTTATTTTATTGAGGACACGCTTGTTTGACCAGTAATTGTACTGATAGAGTTTTAAAAAGTATTTTTTCATAGTATAAAGATTCAATAAAGGTAAAGCTTTTGAACATTCCGGAAAGTCAATGCCGCTACAGAACCGGTCATATTTCTGATTTTTTCTTTTCGCAAACGAGTTCGGAGTAGCTTTCTTATCACTAACTTTCACTACTCATCATTTCGTATGATAAATTTTTCGCGCAATAAAAAAATTGCCCTCCTGGCATTCATTTCCGTTCTGATTGGCACCCTTGTTTCCGTCTGGCTAACCAATCGTTCAGTAGATTCTTCTAGTATAACTATGCCAGAAGTGGTTGATTATAATTTTCATATCCGTCCAATTTTTTCCGATCGTTGTTTTAAATGTCACGGTCCGGATGCTAATCATCGAAAGGCAAATCTCCGACTGGATAAAGAAGAAGGATTATATGCAGCTTTGAAAAACAATCCGGACGCTCATGTTATCGTTCCTGGAAAACCCAATCATTCAGAACTTTTCCTGCGCTTAACTTCTTCGGATACTGCTGATGTAATGCCTCCACCAACATCGAATCTTTCTGTCACCGATTTTGAAATCAGGCTTATCAAAAAATGGATAAGTCAGGGGGCAAAATATCAAAAACACTGGGCCTTCATTCCACCACAAGAGCGTAAAGTTCCTTCCGTAAGTGATGATGAATGGCCAATCAATCCTATTGACAATTTTGTTATGGTGAAAATGGATGAGCGAGGTCTCGAACCGAATGAACAAGCTGACAAAGAGCGCTTGCTGAAGCGAGTTAGTTTTGATCTCACAGGATTGCCACCTTCCCTTCGGCAACAGGAATTTTTTTTGCAGGATGATTCTCCAAACGCTTATGAAAAAGTAGTTGATGAGTTGCTGGCCAGCAAACATTATGGAGAACGAATGGCTATTCCATGGCTTGATGCTGCGCGCTATGCCGACTCTCATGGCTATCAGGATGATGGCTATCGCACCATGTGGCCCTGGCGCGATTGGGTGATCCATGCCTTCAACGAAAATTATCCCTTCGACAAATTTGCATTGTGGCAATTGGCTGGCGATCTGTTGCCCAATCCTACAAAAGAAATGCTCTTAGCCACAGGCTTCAATCGCAATCATAAAATTACTCAGGAGGGTGGTGTAATTGACGAAGAGTATCGTGTTGAATACGTAACGGATCGTACGAATACCTTTGGAAAAACTTTTCTGGCGCTCACGTTCGAATGTGCCAAGTGTCATGATCATAAATATGATCCAATCAGTCAGAAAGAATACTACAGCACGTTTGCATTTTTCAATCAGGTAAATGAAAAAGGTTTGGTTGGAGACATCACGCTTGCTTCGCTTGCTGATCCTCCAAGAATGAAAATAACAGACGAAGATGTTGCTGGCATTTTAAACTTCATTAACAAAAAAGAAAAAGAGCCTGTACCCGTAATGATCATGAAGGACAGTTCCGTGGTCAGACCAACTTATGTCTTGGTAAGAGGAGGCTATGATGCGCACGGAGAAGAGGTGAGCTTCAATCTTCCAAAATCAATCTATCCTTTTGATACCATTCGTTTTTCACCAAACCGGCTTGGACTTGCAAATTGGCTGATTGATAAGAGTAATCCGCTGACAGCTCGTGTGTTTGTCAATCGCATTTGGCAAGAATTTTTTGGAAGAGGTATCGTTAAAACTTCCGGTGACTTCGGTATGCAAGGAGAGCTACCTTCTCATCCGGAACTGCTCGATTGGCTCGCGCTTGATTTCATGAATCATAATTGGGATGTAAAGCGATTAGTAAAACAAATTGTTATGTCAGCAACCTATAAACAATCTGCTGAAATTTCGAAACACAAGCATACCACTGATCCGGAAAATATTTACCTCTCACATGCTCCGCGGTTGCGTCTTTCTTCTGAACTCGTTAAAGATCATGTTCTCGCCAGCAGCGGTTTGCTGGTTGAAGAGATTGGAGGTCCCAGTGTTAAACCGTATCAACCAAAAGGTATTTGGGAGTCATCTACTTCAGGCCGTGGTGTTTTAGCGCGATACATTCAGGATCATGATGAAAAACTTTATCGGAGAGGAATGTATAATTTTATCAAGCGAACAGTACCGCCTCCCGGCATGCTCATGTTCGATGCGAGCAACCGCGATCAATGCGAAGTAAAACGCATGCGCACGAATACACCGTTGCAGGCTTTGTTGATGATGAATGATCCTATGGTTTTAGAAGCCTCTCGTGTATTGGCAGAACGGTTGATGATTGAAAATTCCTCCGAAAAAGAAAAAATCAGTAAAGCTTTTCAACTCATTATCTGTCGAAAGGCCAGCGATGACGAAAATGAAATTCTGGATAACTATTTTGTCGAAGAGAAGGAACGCTTTACAGCAAACAAAGAAAAGGCAATGAAATTTATTGAAGCAGGTGAATACAAACACGAAGGAGTAAAGGACACTGAAATGCTTGCAGCCCTCATGCAGGTAGTACACACCCTTTATAACATGGATGAAGCGATAACAAAGTAGCAATTCGCAAAAGGAAGAAAATTATGGCCAACGAGTTTTTAGAAAATCAACTGAATATTAATCGAAGACATTTCCTCGGAAAACTTAGTCTTGGACTTGGAAGCGTTGCGCTTGGTTCACTATTGATTCCCGGACTTTTTGAAAAGTCGGAAGATGACACGCTTTCTTCATTAGGATTACCACATTTTGCTCCAAAAGCTAAGCGGGTAATTTATCTTTTTCAAAATGGTGCTCCATCACAGTTGGAAAGCTTTGATTACAAGCCATTGTTGAACACCATGCACGGACAAGATCTCCCCGCTTCTATCCGAATGGGACAACGTCTTACCGGTATGACATCCAATCAAAATAAATTTCCATTAGTAGGATCTTACTTTAAATTTCAACAGTATGGAAAATCGGGTGCATGGGTAAGTGAACTGTTTCCCAACATTTCAAAAATTGTTGATGATGTCTGTTTTATAAAAACGATGCACACCGAAGCGATTAATCACGATCCTGCTTTAACCTTTATGCAAACTGGTGCGCAGCAGGGAAACAGACCGAGCATGGGTGCGTGGCTCAGTTATGGATTAGGAAGTGAAAACAAAAATCTTCCCGGCTACTGTGTGCTGCTCTCGCGTGGAAAAGGTAATGGTCAAGGTGTCTACTCCAAACTTTGGACAAATGGATTTTTAGATAGTGTTCATCAAGGTGTTCAATTCAGCAGCAGCGAAGAGGCCGTGTTATATCTTAAAGACCCGGAAGGAAGTGACAAAGCCAGCCGCAGAAAAATGCTGGATAATCTTTCTGAACTCAACAACATGAACTACGAAAAGTTTGGTGATCCTGAAATTCAAACGCGCATTCAACAATATGAAATGGCCTACCGCATGCAAACGGCCGTTCCTGAACTTACTGATCTGACAAAAGAACCCGACAACATTATTAAAATGTATGGACCTGAATGTCTTGTGCCTGGAACCTACGCAGCCAATTGTTTGCTGGCGCGAAAACTTTCAGAGGCAGGCGTTCGCTTCGTGCAATTATATCATCAAGGCTGGGATCAGCATGGTAATCTCACTGGTGAAATGCCAGGACAGGCAAAAGATGTTGATCGTGCTTCTGCAGCGTTGATCATGGATTTGAAACAACGCGGCTTGTTGGATGAAACTCTTGTGATCTGGGGTGGCGAGTTTGGTCGCACCAATTATTGTCAGGGTGATCTCAGCGATAAAAATTATGGACGTGATCACCACCCGCGTTGTTACACCATTTGGATGGCAGGTGGAGGTATAAAGCCTGGTATTACATATGGAGAGAATGATGAGTTTGGTTATAACATTGTTAAAGATCCAGTTCATGTAAACGATTTTCATGCGACCGTGCTTCACCTGCTGGGACTGCATCACGATAAACTTACCTTCAAACATCTTGGCCGCAGATACAGACTAACGGACGTGGCAGGCAAAATTGTTAACGGTGTAATGGCATAGACGGAATGGACGTATTCAAGAAACTAATTGTTAACATTGTGTTTGCGGTTCAGGTGTTGCTGGTATTCTTACTGGTATTTGAACAACAACTTGAATTACCTTCCTGGCTTCAGGCTTTTGGAAGACTCCACCCGTTACTTCTTCATCTTCCGATTGGACTCCTGATTCTCACTGGGATTTTAATTGTAACAAGGAAATATTTTGAAAGCGAGTCATTTGATTCTCTGATCGGTTTTCTCCTTCATCTTTCCGCGCTTACCACTTCGTTGACTGCGCTGATGGGATTATTTCTTTCCCGTGAAGGTGGTTATGCAGAAGGTGATCTGGTTTGGCATAAATGGCTTGGCGTTACATTAAGTTTCTTATGCAGCTTTTTAATTTTCATTCAGTTAAGAAAAAAGCTCTTCCATGCTTCTATCGCGATCAGTATTTTGGTTCTGATTATTGCAGGACATCTCGGAGCGAATCTAACGCACGGAGAAAGTTTTGTACTGGGGCCGCTCGAAAAGATCGAACCTAAGATTCGCATCATTAACGATAGCAGTACTGTATTCGAAGCTGCCATCGATCCTGTGCTGGAAAGCAAATGCTACAGTTGTCACAATAATCGAAAAGCTAAGGGCGGATTAATTCTTACTTCGATTGAAGATATTTTGAAGGGAGGAAAGGATGGAGAACTCTGGGAATCCGGCAAAGCGGAGAACAGTTTGCTAATAAAACGACTTTTATTACCTACATCGCACAAAGAGCATATGCCACCGCAAGATAAGCAACAACTCAGTGAAGATGAACTTTCTCTCTTTACAGTCTGGATAAATTCCGGGGCCCAGATCAAAAGAAAACTTACTGAATACTCTAACGAAGACTCGCTGAAAAAACTTGCTGCCATTATAACAGATCGTTACATCAAACATCAAGAGCCATCGTCTATTTATCATTTCGCTTTTGCTTCACCCGAAAAAATAGAGAAGCTGAGTAATCCGTACCGCTCCGTTTTTCAATTCGCCCGCAGCGAACCTGCATTACAAGTTGATTTTTTTGTGCGCCAGGCCTTTCAGAAAAAATACCTGGAAGAGTTAGCGGAAGTAAAAGAACAGATCGTGTATTTGAATCTTTCCAATATGCCCATTGAGGATGAGGATTTAAAAGTGCTTCAATCCTTTAAAAATATTGAAGTGTTGAATCTGAACAATACTAACATTACGTTAAGCGGTTTAACCCTATTAAAAAGTCTTTCGAACTTGAAGTCACTTTCCATATCAGGAACAAAAATTAATGTAGCATCATTGAATGCAATAACTTCTTTGCCAAATTTGCAAAAGGTTTTCGTATGGAATACCAGCATTCAGGAAGGTGATCTGACTGCATTACGAACTCAATTTCCATCCATTGATTGGGAGATCGGATACGTTCCTGATACCAAGGAAGTTCTTCAGCTGAGTCCTCCAATATTGGTCAATGAGATGAGTGTATTAAATCAGGATGAAAAAATAATACTGAAAGCTAGTCTTCCCGGAACGATCATCCGATACACAACGGATAATACATTGCCTGATAGCATTACAGGATTATTTTATGACAAACCATTATCCGCTTCAGGGTATACAATTGTTAAAGCAAAAGCTTGTAAGGATGGATGGATTAGCAGCGAAGTATCCGAATTTATTTTCTTTATGAAGGGTTATCGACCCAACAAAGCAGAACTTCTTCAGCCAGCAGATGAACGATATCCAGGCGAAGGAGTCACAACTCTTATTGATAACAAGAAAGGTATTGTCGATTTTTTCAAAGATCCAACCTGGATTGCATTCATTAAAAATCCGATGGAAGCTGTTTTCTATTTCAATGAGCAACCCCCCACTATACATTCGCTAACGATAAGTTACTCAAAAAATGTTGGCGCAATGACGATGCCTCCACAGCATGTTGAAGTCTGGGGTGGCAGCGATTCTCAACATCTTACGTTGCTTAAAAAAGTTACCCCTGATCAGCCAACAGAGTATGGTCAAAGCAAAACAGAGGGGCTTGTCATTTCCATTCCGCCATCAACCTTTCCATGTTATAAACTTATTGCAAAACCTCTTGGCAAACTTCCTGCCTTTCGAAAAGCTGAAGCGAAAGACAAAGCATGGTTAATGGTAGATGAAGTTTTCTTCAACTAGATATCCTAAACGCTTTGAAATTTACAGGTGTCTAAGATCCGCATGCTGATCCAAAATCCATCCCGTTAGACTTAATCGATCTTGAGTTGCCGGAAGAACTTCATGTTCGATTTGATCACTGCGAAAACAAACGAGTCGCCCTGAAAGCGGAAGAATATCAATTGATTTTTGGGGAAGGTACATTCGAAGTTGTCCGCCCTGCTCGTCCTTCCAGTCGTTATTCAAATAGCAAATGACTGAAAGTTTGCGATGATCATCTTTCTTAAATTGATCGAGATGTCTTTTATAATATGAACCTGCCGGGTAAATAGTCATGTGCACTTCATAATCTTTCAGACTGAGAAAAAGACTTTGATTGATGAACTGAACGAGATGGTTCAATCGGTCAAGATAGATTTTTGCTGGCGCTGGGGCTGTTGTTTTATCGAGCCAATGGATGTAATCACCACGAATAGCTTCATTGATTTGTAAATCCTGGTGTTTGCCAATACCTGCCTTCTTAAATTGATTTTCGGCTTTAAACTCCTTGAGCTCCAAAATACGATCTACTTCTTGCTGGCTTAAAAATTGATCAACCACTGCATAACCCTCTTCAGCGAGTCCATCGGCAATTGCATTAAAAACTGAATCCATGTAACAAATTTAAATATAGAATGTCTATACTTGGAGAGACTGAGAATTAAAAGTTAATGGTTAAATGTTAATCGTGACCGTTCTCCGTTTTAAAAAGGAAGATCTTAATGAAGCAAGAAGGATTAATAGATAAAATAATGACTCATTACAATACATCTGGTAACGATCAAATGTCAACAAAGAACGATAACAGTTTCTGCCTTGGTAAAAAAGCCATATCCCTTTTTGTGTTTCTTCTTTTGTCAACTCTACTCACCGGTTGTGGACCAAAAGAAAAAATAGAGCTGCGACAAATTAAAGACGTTGTTGTGGATGGCACTACAGAGCCCATGCTAAAAGCACAAGCCATTTTCTATAATCCGAATAACATGAGGATGAAACTCAAACGGATTAATGTAGATATTTATGTGAATGAAAAAAAAGTAGCGAATATTAATCAGGAGTTGAAAATGCTCATTCCGGCAAAGGATCAATTCACCATTCCACTTGAAGTAAAACTAGCCATGAAAGAACTTGGTTTAATGGATACCATACTGGGTTTTCTGGGTGGCAAAAAATTCAATGTGCGCTATGAAGGCAGCATCCGACTGAGTTATCACGGACTGCCCATCCGGGTTCCGGTGCATTATAAAGACGAAATCCGCGTACGGTTCTAAAGATCAGTTCACTTTCATTTCGGATGATTACCTTTCAACTACCAAACGTCTATCGATTATGGAAGGTGAATCTCATCAGCAATCATCGGAAGAAACCATTGCTCTATTAAAAAAGCAAATTGACGAACTCACTCGCGAGAAACAGCAAATCATCAGTCTTGTTTCGCATGACATTAAAGCTCCCCTCAATCGTGTATTTGCATTGGTTCAGCTTATCCAAATGGAGGGTGAGAATCTAACAGAAGATCAACTCGATTACCTTACCAAAATGCATCTCGTTGTGGCAGATGGTTTGGGCATGATCCGAAATCTTGTCGATTATCGAAATTTAGAATACAGACGAATCGAAATCATTCCGGAAGAAATAGATATCGTTCAGGTAATGAAATTGGTTATTCGGAATTTTTCAACGCTGGCAGATATGAAGAAAATTGAACTTGAAGTTCAATCGCCTGATTCATTGATGATCCAATCTGACAATCATTGCATTCTCCGCTCATTCGAAAATCTTATTTCAAACGGACTGAAGTTTTCAAATGAAGGCAAGAAGGTATTCATTAAAATGCAGCGTAACGATCATGGTGCAACAATATCGGTTCAGGATGAGGCCGGAGGTTTCACTCAGGATGATTTGAAAAAAATGTATGGTAAGTTTCAAAAACTTTCTGCCTTGCCAACTGCAGGAGAAAGCACGACAGGTTTAGGTTTGCTTATCATCAAATTGATGTTGAAAAAAGTAAAAGGAGAAATTCAGTGTGAAACAACAGAAGGAGTTGGCAGTGTATTTACCATAACACTTCCTCGAAGCATCAGTTAAATAAGTAGTATTCATCTTCATTGCCTTCCAGAATGGCAACTAAGGAATCAATTACATTTTGATCCTTAATTACATAATCGCGCACACCTTGCTTGATGAAACTCAACACCATGTTTCCATCATCTATTGAACTCATTACAATACATTTGTTTTCTTCTTTAAGCTGCGGCAATAACGCCTGATATAATTCAAGGCCACTCATGCCCGGAAGTTTATAATCGATAATCATGACATCGGGCACTGTTTTCTGAGCCACCGGTAAACATGCTTCAGCTGATGAAAACCAGGTAATCTTGTAGGCAGCATTTCTCCCTAATGTCTTCTGGATAAACTTAGCATAAACAGAATCGTCCTCAATGAGGTAGATGACCATGGCACATTATTTTTAGCATTGCAATATAACACGTTGAGCTTTTTTGCGCTGTTTTATTTTTTGAATGTTTTTGCCGGATCATGGAGCCGTTTGTATAAAAAGGAACTGTTTACGACAACTGAACCTGTATCTTCAATTCTCAACTTTCCAGCTATGAAAATCTCGAAGGTCCTATTCATTGCAATGTTTGCAATCGGCCTGCAATGCACAACGCCAACAAAGCAATCCACGAAAGTGAAGTTCTCAGTTTCATTCACAAAGGAGATGAGTGATGCATCACAAGATGGCAGGTTGTTGCTCTTGCTGGCAACGAATGAAAAGTCAGAGCCAAGATTTCAAATCAATGATGGTCTCACTACACAATTGGTTTTCGGTGTAGATGTAGAAGGCATGAAACCCGGACAAGAAATTACCTTTGATGAAAATGCCTTTGGGTTTCCGAAGCGAAGCATAAATGATATTCCGACTGGCGATTATTTTGTACAGGCGCTTATAAACCGATATGAAACATTCAACTTAAAAACCGGACAGAGTGTTAAGCTTCCTCCTGATCAGGGCGAAGGGCAACATTGGGAAAACAAGCCTGGAAATTTTTATAGTAAACCGATTAAGGTAAGTGTTGATCCAACAAAAGATCAAAACGTCAAGCTGGTTATGGATCAAAAGATTGCCCCGATTGCTGAGCCAAAAGACACGAAGTACATCAAGCACATTAAAATCCAAAGCAAACTGTTGACTGAGTTTTGGGGTAAGCCGATGTTTCTAGGAGCACATGTATTGATTCCTGAAGGCTTTGATGAACATCCAAATGCACATTACCCACTCATGATTAATCATGGACATTTTCCTGATGACTTCGGTGGGTTTAGTGAAACACCACCAGATCCAAAGATGGATACAACAGATTACATTGCGCGCTTTGATATTTTCGGTTACATCAAATTTCAAAAACAGGAAGCCTACAATTTTTACAAACAATGGACGAGCAAAAATTTTCCTCGATTCCTGATTATCGAAATACAACATGCGAATCCATACTATGATGATTCCTATGCAGTGAACTCTGCAAACTTAGGTCCTTATGGTGACGCTATCATGCATGAGCTTGTTCCGGAAATCGAAAAACAATTTCGCGGCATTGGTGAAGGATGGGCTCGCTTTACTTATGGTGGATCAACCGGAGGATGGGAAGCATTAGCAGTTCAAATGTTTTATCCCGATGAATTTAACGGATGCTTTGCGGCCTGTCCTGACCCCGTTGATTTTCGTGCTTATAGTTTAGTGGATATTTACAAAGACAAAAATGCATATTGGTATGACAGCGAGTTCAAGAAATTACCAAAACCGGCACATCGGAATTACCTCGGACAGATTCAGTCAACGGTTGAAGAAAGTAATCATTTTGAATTGGCACTTGGCACAAAGAGTCGATCAGGACAGCAATGGGATATTTGGGAGGCAGTGTATTCTCCACAAGGCGAAGATGGATATCCGAAAAGAATATTTGATAAAGTTACAGGTGACATTGATCCAACAGTAGCAAATTATTGGAAGGAACATTATGATTTACGCTACATACTCGAACGCGATTGGAAAACACTTGGTCCAAAGCTGCAAGGTAAAATCCACATCTTCTGTGGAGATATGGATAATTACTATTTGAATAATGCTGTTTATTTAATGGAGGATTTTCTAAAGAAGACAAACAATCCATTTTACAAAGGTGAAGTCGATTATGGTGATCGGGCCGAACATTGCTGGAATGGCGATCATGAAAATCCCAATTACATTTCGCGCTTGAGATACAACACTATGTATTTACCTAGGATTTTAAAACGCATTCAGGAGAGTGCTCCTAAGAGTGCGGATGTTAAAAGTTGGAGATATTGATTAAAAGGTTCGAGGTTCAAGGTTTAAAGTTCAAGGTTGAATCCACCATCTCTTCAAAGACTTGGTCTTCAGTTCTACTATCTTTTAATATTTCATCGTATGTCATTCCTTTAACATTCATTAAATACTCAACCATCAATCTGCCTTTATAGTAGATTGATGGTACGAAGTGTTTCTCACTAACTTCCACAATTCCATCCTTCGATCTATTTTCTAATTCAATGAATCTTTTTATTTCATTCTTCAAACTATAATTCTCTGCCTTTAACATGGTCTGTCGCGAGATGTATTCCGGGTAACCTTCTAATTTCCAATAGGGCGGATGATTGAGTTGATTCATATTCCAAAGACCCAATTTATTTGCCTGAAGACAATGCACCATTTCGTGCGCTAAAATCTCGGTCAAATTAACGGTACTTATTGGTCCATAAGCCCGATTGTTTTCAATATCCACTCTAACTTTGAAAACAATGTTTCCGGCCGTAGCTCTTGCAGCTGGACCCTTGCCTTGCAAATCTTCAATTCGATTGTAAACATTATTATGACTAAAGAAAATGTCATACTGATAATCCACGTCTTGCAGTTCACTTTGCTCAACAAGATTGTAGGCATTGTCTAAAATGATTTTAACGTTTTTGTCAGGAATATTATCAGAATAGACTCGGAATTCTTTGTATTCCATTTTATGAGCAAACAACGGTTGTGGAAAAAACATAATGGTTACCAATCCAGAAATTAGAACGGAGAAGATCCCGAGAGTAGAAGCAATAGTTCTTTTGATTATCTTTTTCATAATAAGGTAGGTTAAGATGACTATAGATAACGACACCATCGCGTTGACGCAATTCTTCGTCATATTAATCATTCGTTGTTCATACCTTAAAATAATTACAGAAATCCTGAGAAACTTCAGATGAACCTGATGAGGCTTATGCCCCCATTCCAAAAAGCCCTGTGTAAAGACAAACGATAATAGCCACAGCAATGCCGGCTATTAAAACTAATTTTCTTCTGCGTAACATGATCGTTTCCATTGTTGTCCTTAAGACACCAAAAGTATAACAGAGGTTGCTTGGGCTAAAAAATTAGTTATCGAAGTGGTGAAAATGCAAACCGAGGTGCTTCATTCACATACTCAATTGTAGATAGACTAGCCGTATTGAAAGAGGTTTCTAAGTCAACGGAGATGGAGGCTGCCTAAAAAACGGCCACACAAATTTGAAAATTCGCGTGGCCGTGACTAATACATCGTATGATTATTCGATTACCTTCTCGAAAATTTTTCCGGTCTTCTTGTTCTTCAGGATCAGCTTCTTTGCACCGTAGTGAGTCATTTCTTCCTTTACTAAATAATGATCTGCATCAAATTCAATAAGGTGATTGTCCTTTGATAAGCCCGTCTTACCTCTCCAGACATCAAGCTTTACAGGCTCCCATAATTTTGTTTTTGCTGATTTATAAGCAGCATCCAATACCGCATTCACAACATAACCATCGTAGAATGTTTCTTTTGGTTCAACACCTTTCTCGAGTGATTGAAACATATCGGTGAACATGTGATTGTATCCCAATTCATTTACTTCATCTCCTACCGGGAACAACCATCCTTTATCACTCTCTGCCTTTTCAGCAACATAGTTTGCTGCTTTGCCCGTTGTGAACATTTCAAAACCGGTGCGCAAGAAACTGTTTATCCAAATGGTGCCTTCTGTTCCCATTACTTCATCACGCAAATCAAGACCTCCTCGGAACGTCCAGCTTACTTCAAACTGTGCCATCGCTCCATTCTCATATTTGATTAAAGCAATGCCGTGATCTTCTGCGTCAATCGGTTTTACTTGTGTATCGGCCCAACACATTACCTCTACGGGAAGAATATCTTTTCCAATGTAACTCCGTGTGATCTCAACACAATGACAACCAAGATCAAGCATACATCCGCCACCTGCTTTTTCAATGTCCCAAAACCAATCGCTGTGCGGACCAGGATGTGTCTCGCGAGATTTCGCCCAGAGAATTCTTCCGAGCGCTCCATTCTTTACACTCTCATGTGCCTTGATAAATTTCGGTGTGTATACCAGGTCTTCTAAATAGCCATTGAAGATACCCGCCTTTTCCACGGCCTTCAACATGCGCAACGCTTCTTCAGCATTTCTTGCCAATGGCTTAGTTGTGATTACTGCCTTCTTATGTTTACAGCAAAGCATAACTGCTTCTTCATGTAAGTTGTTTGGCAAAGCAATACAAACAACATCCACATCTGCACGACTGATGGACTCTTCCATCACCGTTGTTACATGTGCCGTGTTATAATCTTTTGCAAATTGTGCAGCACTCTCTTGTCTGCGCGAGTAGATGCTTACAATTTTATCTTTGCTACGTTGTCCTTGAATAGAGTCAGCGTAAAATCTTCCGATAAAACCGGAACCAAGCATGGCGATGTTCATAGGTAAAAATAGTTATTAGTTGATTGTTTGTGTTTTTTTGTCTTTGAAGAATAAAATGAAAAGAAAAAGTACAACAGCAGCAATACCGGCAGGCACTAACCAGACGTTGGTCCAGTTGGTAATAGCAGGATTGCCAGCCGTATATAAATCTTTCACCTTGCCACCGATAATCGAACCAATAAACATTCCTACACCATACGTAGCCAATGAAATCAATCCTTGTGCTTGTGATTTAATTTTCTCACCTGCTTTCTTATCCGTATAAATCATTCCTGTTACAAAGAAGAAGTCGTAGCACACTCCGTGAAGAAGAATAGCCGCATACAACATCCACACCGATGAATCGGCTGTGCCATATCCAAAAAATACAAATCGAATGATCCAGGCCAAAAGACCAATGATCAGAATCTTCTTCACTCCAAATTTCTGATAGGCAAAGGGCAGCAACAACATAAAGATGACTTCCGAGGCCTGGCCTAATGACATTTTGTTTTCAATGTTAAAACCATTTGGGTCTGCCGATGGGAATGCAACTTTATATGCATCGGTTAAAGAAGGGTTGGCCCAAGCATAATAAAATGACAGTGGTATACATATTAAGATGGAGGAGATAAAAAAAATACTAAACGACCGATCCCTAAAAAGAACGAAAGCGTCTTTCCCTATGATCTGAGTAAAACTTGCAGGCCCTTTTGATGTGGGTGGAGTATTTGGAAGAAAAAAAGCGAGTACTCCTAAAAGAGCAGAGGCAAGCATCGAAATCTGGAAAATGGTAACCTTGTCGCCTACTCCCATAAATCCAATAATATTTCCTACAACAATCCAGGCCAATGTTCCGAAAACACGAATAGCCGGAAATTCTTTTTCAGGATTAGTCATTTGTTGCATCGCGATGGAACTCGTCAATGCAATGGTCGGTGTGAACGTAAAGCAATATACCATCATCACCCAAAAAAAAATATCTGCATCCGTAATGGAGATGAGAACAAACAACGTACCGGCACCGAGCAAATTTAAAACACCCAGCACTTTTTGCGCTGCAAAAAAACGATCAGCCAACATGCCAACAAAAAATGGTGCAGCAATCATTGCAATTGAAAATGCTGCGTACACATTCCCGACCTGATCACCAGTAGCGTGAAGCTGGTTTGTTAGATACTTACTCATCTGTCCATACCAAGCTCCCCAAATGAAGAACTGTAGGAACATCATAACTGAAAGTTGTGAACGCAAAAGTGGCTTCATAGGCAGGAGAGTAGGTAAGAAAGATACTCGGAGGAACGGTAGACTAAAAACCGTTGACGTAATTTATTCACCACCAGATTATCGTATCCTCTACTTGACCTTCACTTCTTTCTCCCAACCGGTTTCCTTCAGCGCGGGATCATTTTCTTTTTTAAGAAAGTCTGCTTTCGAAAGCGATTCCGCTTTCCAATTCAGAATGGCATCATCCGGAACTACATCAACAGGTGTTTTCCAAGAGGTAGAAGTTTCCGCGTAAGCAAGATTGGACTGTGAAGAGTAACATGAAATGATCGACCATCGCGGACGATCAGAAAGATTCGCTTCTGAGCGATGCAATAAATTACTGTGGAAGATAAGAGTATCACCCGGTTCAAGTTCACAATAAATCAACTCCATGGTTTGCAAGGCGTTGTTCACCATTGTCATGTCAGCCCCGACTTGTTCTCCAGCAAAACCATGGTTAACACGGCCAAGCTTATGTGAACCTTTAATTACCTGTAAGCATCCATTTTGTTTGTTCGCTTCCGTGAGCGCCACCATTACACTGATGAGCTGATCCGGAAACATAAATTGATTTTTGTACCAATACCCATAATCCTGATGCCATTCCCAGGCACCACCAACACGCGGCTCCTTCTGCATGAGCTTCGAATGAAAATGACAAATAGGAGAATCACTATCGAGTAATGGTTTGATCGAGTTGATCATTCGTTCACTTCGGGTCATGTATCCAAAGACATCATTGCCTGGAGTAAACCACAGTGACAGTTTTGTTTTTTTTCCGGTTTGATCGTTGAGGTCAAGTGCATTTTTGCGCATGGCATCATCTTCCAACGCGGTACTGTACATTTTATCGGTCTCTGCTTTACTGAAAAAACTTTTCAGCACAACATATCCGTCTTTTTCGAAATCGGAAATTTGGCGAGGTGTTAATGAGAAGCTCATATTCCTGAATTTAGATATTCTAAAGATCGGAAGTGCTAAACTGTTTTCCTCAACAATTCAGCTTTTTTAAGCTTGTGTTTTATTAATGGTGAGAAAGTAACTAGGATTGGCGTTCAATCAGGTTTTCGGCAAAACCCTTCAGTATTTCCTTTCCATTCTGTGAGGATAGTTTTTCCAATTGGCTAAACCCTTTTGCAAAATATTGATTGATTTTTCGTTCTGCTAGAGAAGGAATGTTTAGCGAATCAAAAATTTCTTTCACGGCATTTACCTTCTCCTGCTTTTTGAATTTCTTTTCAGAAAGCCAAAAGCTTAATTCCTTCTTTTGTTTAACCGTTGCTTTCTCTAGAGCTTTAATGAGCAAGAATGTTTTTTTGTTGGAAATGATATCACCACCCACTTGTTTACCAAATTTTTTAGGATCTGCATAAGCATCGAGCAAATCATCTTTCAATTGAAAGCCGATGCCAATGTTCGTTCCAAATTCACAAAGTGCCTTCCGATCATCGGCAGAAGCATCGGCAAGGATAGCTCCCATCTCAAGACTAAATCCTAACAGAACTGCAGTCTTCTGCCTTATCATGTTAATGTATTGCGCTTCAGTAACAACATTCTTTGTTTCAAACTCCATGTCCCACTGTTGTCCTTCACAAACTTCAGTAGCGCATTTATTAAATGATGTTACTACCGTTTTGAATTTTTCTGCAGGTAACCCCAATAGCATGTCATACACTTTCACTTGCATCACATCTCCTGAGAGAATGGCTGTGTTTACATTCCACCTTTCATGCACTGTTACATTTCCTCTTCGAAGAGGAGCGTTGTCCATAATGTCATCGTGCATTAATGTAAAATTGTGAAAGGCTTCTACTGCAACTGCATAGGGTACAATTGTTTTTACATCTTGCTTAAATAATGAATAGGAAAGTAGAGTGAGCATAGGGCGCATCCGCTTGCCGCCTATGTTCATTAAGTATCGAATCGGTTCGTAAAGAGAAAAAGGTTCTTTTCCGTATTTGTGTTTTTTTATTTCTTGGTCGATGTATTGTTGGTACTTTAAAATCATTGTCTGGAGCAGGATTTATAGGATTTTAGGATGAACAGGATTGGGGGGGTGAATGTTTGTTGGCGGTTGAATTGAATCTCGGGTTGAAGATTAATTTGTATTGCAAACTTACGGCTCCGAAGTTTATTAGTAAGCCTTTTGGGTAATTATATGCGACTACATAATTCTTGGCTTGCGCGAGATGAGCGTCTTCCAGAGTGATGACTGCTTTGAGTTCTACAATTACTTTATTCTGCACGATAAAATCTGCTCTGCGTGTTCCTACTTTATGTTCTTCGTAAAAAATTTCCTGCTCTATTTCCCTTCCAAAATTCAAACCTGCTCTTTCAAATTCAATTTTCAAACACCTTTGATAAATTACCTCCTGAAATCCATTACCTAAAGTGTTATGCACCTTCATCGCACAACGAATAATTTTATACGTAATTGGATCCTGCTCTATCATTTTTAAAAGTTTTATGACAACGGTTAAACAAAAAAAATCCTGTCCATCCCAAAATCCTACAAATCCTGATCCTGCATTTGTTAGCGCTTTTTCTTTTTATCTTTTCGCACTCCCTTTGATCCCCCCTTGCGTTCATTTTGTCGGCTCAGTTCAAGGAAACTCTTTTGTGGCTTAAAGTTTTCAAAGTCCGATGATGGTTCGGGTTGATCGGCAAAGACAAGATCTATCAATCGTTTATCGATGTCTGTTTTCTTTACACGAACATCAAATCGATCTCCAAGCGTGAATATCTTTTTATTCTTGCGGCCAACGATGCGATAATTTTTTTCATCGAATTCATAAAAATCGTCAGTCATGTCGGCCATGCGGATCATGCCTTCGCATTTTGTTTCGATGATTTCGATGTAGATTCCCCACTCAGTTACACCGGATACAAGTCCTGCGTAAACTTTCTTCTCGGCAGATGCCATAAACTCTACTTGCTTGTATTTAATAGAAGCACGTTCGGCATCGGCTGCTCGCTTTTCGCGTTCGGATGAGTGAAGACATTTTTCTTCGTATTCATTTTTATTGAGATGCTTTCCTTCATCAAGATAATGCTGAAGCATTCTATGCACCATCATATCCGGATATCTTCGAATAGGGGAAGTAAAATGAGTGTAGTGTTGGAACGCCAAACCAAAATGTCCTTTCACTTCTGTGGAATATTTTGCTTTCGCCATAGTGCGAATCGCCAATTGTTCCAGAATATTTTGCTCTGGCTTGCCTTCGATATCACTCATCAATTTATTTAATGATCCTGATATTGAAGCGTCATCAATATTCATCTTATGACCAAACTGTCTGGCGAACACAGAAAATTTCTGCACTTTTTCGGGATCAGGCAAATCGTGAATACGATACACAAAGGTGTTTTTCTCTTTTGCTTTTTTAAGATTGTAAATGAATGTAGCCACTTGCTTATTAGCTAACAGCATAAACTCTTCAATCAGTTTATGTGCATCTTTTCTGATCTTTGGAATGACTGCTAAAGGTTTTCCTTTAGCATCAAGCTTAAACTTGACTTCTGTTGTTTCAAAATTCACAGCTCCTTTTCTGAAACGATCTTTGCGCAGTGTCTTGGCCATGTTGTTTAGTAAACGAAGTTCATCCGCTAATACACCTTTGCCTTCATCTAAAATTACCTGTGCATCTTCATAACTAAATCGAACGTCCGAGTGAATGATCGTGCGACCAAACCATTCTTTCTTGATGTTTCCATTCTCATCCATTTCAAAAACAGCTGCAAAAGTCAGCTTGTCTTCATGCGGACGAAGGGAGCATAATCCGTTCGAAAGTCTTTCTGGTAACATTGGAATAGTACGATCGACAAGATAAACTGAAGTGGCACGATCATATGCTTCTACATCAAGTGCAGAGTTGGGGGTTACATAGTGAGTAACATCGGCAATATGAACACCAATCTCATGAAGACCATTTTCCAGTTTGCGATAGGAGATAGCATCATCAAAATCTTTTGCGTCTTCCGGATCGATGGTAAACGTAGTGATCTCGCGAAAATCCCAACGTTTTTTTATTTCCTCCTTTGTAATAGCCTCAGGAATTTTCTGTGATTCTTCTTCTATCTTTTCGGTGAATCGGAATGGCAAATCAAATTCTGCCATAATGGAATGTATCTCCGCTTCATTTTCACCCGCTTTACCTAATACCTCAATAACTTTTGCCTCTGGTTTTTTATCGAAATCTCCCCAGGAAGTTACTTCGACAACTACCTTATCGCCTGTGCGGGCATCTTTGGTATTTTCCAGATAGACGAAAAAGTCCTGGTGAATTTTTCGATGGTCAGCCACTACAAACGCAAAGGTTTTCGAGACTTCTATTTTACCAGCGAAGCGCGTTCTGTTTCTTTTTACAATTTCAGTAACTCGTCCTTCCTGATGTTCTCCGTGCCGGGTTGATAGTATGTTAAGTTTAACGGTGTCACCATCTACGGCTGAACCAAGATTTCGTGGTGCGATATAAATATCGGGAATGTCTTTGCCTAGTCTTACATAAGCAAACCGTGAACTTACATGATCAACAATTCCAATCAATTGTTCCGATGTTGATTCGGTTCCGGAATGCGCTCCGTTCTCTGATGGTTTCAACAAGCCATCTTCTTCGAGCTGATCGAAGATTTGTCCGGCCATTTTGATGTCGTCTTTTTTCTTGAGTGTTAATTTCTTAATAATGTATTTAAAGGAAATTTCTTTGCTTGCACTTTGATCTATCAACTTGCGAATGGCTGAAGTTAATAATGCCCGTTGATCGGGACCTTGTTTCTTTTTATCGTGTGATTTTTTGTTTTTGCTCATAAAATAGGGGATTCAAAATTTGCTCCCTTTGTTTGTTTTAAAATAATGTGATGGATGAATTGACGAGTGATTTCAGAGTTTAAAAAATTGACTTTAGCCAGTCACTCGGAATGTAGTTTCCATACGATGCTACAATCGCTTTCAAGTTAACCAAATTCTTTCGGTTATGGTTTACTCCGCATGTTGAATAATGATGGGTTGGCTAACTTCGATCCTTCTCAATTTTAAATACAACTGCGCCAACACCTCCACGTCTCGTACGCAATAGTCTTTAATCTTTTGGAGGTTCTTATCCCGATAGTAAACAGCATTGACCTGGCTGCCGTCCATATCGCTTTTGCTGGAAGGTATGTTGAAAATAGCGGTGAGCAGATCGAGTGAAGTGTAATGTTTGTAGTCGCCAAACTTCCACATCTCCAAGGTGTCGAGATGTGGCACTTCCCACGGTTTCTTGCCCATTAAATTTAACACGGGGGGAATGTTCACTTCATTTACCAGCATCCTCCGACAGAGGTAAGGGAAGTCAAATTCTTTTCCGTTGTGTGCACAGAATTTAACGGCATTATTATTTCTGATTTCAATTATGGTACTGAACTCTACTAGAAGCTTTTTTTCGTCATCTCCACAGTAGGCCTTTGTTCGCAACCCCAGTTCTCCTTGCTCATTCTCAAAAAATTTACCTATTACAATACATATGATTTTTCCGAACTCGGCATAAATACCCGCACGCTCATTATAAATTTCTTCATCGGTTTGCTTAGGATCGTTCCTGAAGTGATTGGCTTTGCGCGACCATTGTGTTTTTAGTCGTTCATCTAATGCGTTGTAGTCATAAACATTGGCTACGGTTTCAATATCAAGAAAGAGAATGTCTTTGAGTTCGCTATTCATACACATCGGGTTTGATCCCTAAAAATAAGAATTTGTCTTGTTGATGGTATGATAGTTGCAACAATTTATTTATGCGTACCCTCCTCACCTTCTATAAAAACTTTAGTTTGATTTCCATTTCAATAACTTTTTTAAGTTGTTTCTTAATTCTGTTGTCAGGTTCTCCTTACTTTATTGTTCCGGCTTTCTGGATTAAGGTTTTTTCCAATGCTGGTCTTCTGACCTATATCCATATCTTCCGATATTATCAGTTTAATTTCTTTTTCAACCTGGGTCATTCCATTCGGCAACTTTACATAAAGACACTCGCCATCGATTTTGTTCTTTGGTTCATCCTTGCATTTATAACACTCCAATTTTTATGATGAATACTTTAGAAATGGATGGGATTTATCTTGAATACGGTCTCTCAAGAATATTATCCAGTGTCTTTGTAAAATGTAAAACGGGGCAAATCGTTGGAATACTTGGTCGCAATGGTTATGGTAAATCCAGTCTCTTAAAAATTGTTTTTGGTTCCCTTGCTGCTCAATCCAAATCTGTTCGTATAAATGGAGAATCATTGTTCGTACCCTTCTCCAAAAATATAAGTTACCTGCCTCAGGATAATCTGATTCCCTCTTATATTACCATTCGCAATGCTCTAAAACTTTTCAATGTTGATAAGCAATTGATTGTTGATGTTTTCCCGGAAGCAAAAGATCATATCGATCTAAAGCCATCTCAAATTTCCGGGGGTATGCTTCGAATCATAGAAGTTCTATTGATACTGAATTCACCCTCTATGTTTTCACTTTTAGACGAACCTTTTTCTGGAATAATGCCGGTTCATGTTGATACCTTAAAAGAATACATGACGACTAAAAAGAAGGAAAAGGGAATTATTATAACTGATCATTTATATCGACATGTGTTGGAGATTTCTGATACCCTTTATGTGCTGGCCAATGGCAAAACGTACATCGTTAAAAATGAGAGTCAGTTAATTTCATTAGGTTATGTAAATAGTCTTTAATTTTTTTCAATCTCTCTTAGGAATGCAGTACGCCTTCCATCTCCAATTCTTTAATAAACGAAATGTGTTCTTCACGAATCGAATCAGGCACAAAGAGAAAACGTTTATCAAAAATCTGGGAGCCTATATAATAGCTTACCCAATACTCATTGTTAAGATGAAAAACGGCCGGATCGATGGGCTCAATTAAAGAAGTGCTCTTGGCTGGAATGGTATTTAAAAAATGACGAAGAATAGACGTGCGTTGTTCTTCTCCGTCTTTCAAACCATAACCTGTGCTGGCCACCAATGTATTCTCAATTTCAAAATCATTGTTATTGATAAGATATACTTGCCACTCATCCTGCTCGCCAACGCTTTTCTTTCTTGCAATAGCAAGTGTCACGTTTTTTACTTCTGGTATTTTAATGTCTTTAATCATACTTACTTCAAACTCCTCAATCGTATTTAATTCGCTCACATTACTTTCCTCAAGAAAGCTCCATTTCAAAAAGCCGCGCAAAGTGTCCTTTCAAGATATCAGATACTTTTTCGAAATTTTGCGGTGCGCCTAACTCTTTTGCCAACGAAGTTACAGTTTTGTCTTTAATTCCGCAGGGAACAATGTAGTCGAAGTAATTCAAATCGGTATTGATGTTTAATGCGAAACCGTGCATCGTTACCCATCGACTGGTCTTCACACCTAACGCACAAATCTTTCTGGCGTTGATTTTATTTTCGAAATCAATCCATACACCGGTAAGGCCTGCAATTCTCCCAGCGTGAATATTAAAATCATTCAACGTAAGAATAATAGACTCTTCCAGTAAGCGCATGTACTGATGAATATCGGTAAAGAAATTATCCAGATCGATTATTGGATACCCCACCAATTGCCCCGGACCGTGATAGGTAATGTCGCCTCCACGATTGCTCTGATAGTAAGTGGCACCTTTGCTCTTCAGCATTCCTTCTTGCAATAAGAGATTACTCTCATCACCACTTTTACCTAATGTAAATACGTGGGGATGTTCACAAAAAAGTAGATAGTTATTGGTGATTTGTTGCTCGTTGACTGACTTATCTCTATTCGCGGATTTAACCGCCAAAGTCTGCTGAAACAATTCCGTTTGATAATCCCACGCTTCTTTGTAATCGATCAGGCCGAGATTTCTGAATTCTGTTTTTTTGTTAATGATACTATTCAAATCAAAAATTGGCTTGATTTATTCTTTCGGTTGGATTCATAATGTAGGTTAACAACGAATGGTCCTTCATTAGTTCAACAACACGAAAACCTTTGTAAGCAGTTCCCCAGTTTCCTCCAAAATGTGAATCGAACATATAGGGAATATGTTCAACCATTCGAACACCGTCTTCTTCGTGCTCATGTCCGTGAAATACACCACGAATATTTTTGTACAATTTTACTAGTTCAAAAAAAGCAGGTGTATCCACTGCCCACTTGGTCCACATGGCTTGAGGAATATGAAGAAAAAGGAAAATATTCTTTTTGTCTTTGTATGCTTCTAACTTGGTTTTAAGCCAAACCAAATCCGGACTTAAGAATTCGCCCTTTTCATTAGACGTATCTCCTAGCAAAAGAACATTTTTACCCATAACAACATCATGATTTAACGGCACACTGAAAACTTCCTTCCAATACTCATCGCTTACATTATCATGATTGCCACGTGTGACATAGTACTTTACAGGAAGTGAATCGAGTAATTTTTTTGCTGGCAAGAGAAAATCTTTTCCATCGTGAACGATGTCGCCATTGATCACACAAAAGTCAATTGGGTTTTGATCGTGAAAAATGGTGATGTTCTTTACAATATTGGTGTAGTTCAAATCAAACTCAGTATCGGCTTGTCCGTAATGCCCATCTGATGCAACAACGAAACGAAGAATCGATTTCTTTTTTAATGACTCCGCCTGCGCGGAAGAAAGCGACAATACATTACCGCCCATCAGCACCAACGATGCTGCCGAAATGTTCTTTATAAATTCTCTGCGGGATAAACTCATAGACAAAAGATTAAAGTTGCCACGAATGCACGAATAAATACCATTCGTGTCTATTTTTTCAGCAACTCTGCTTTCAAATTCGGTATTAATTCAGAATGATCCGGATCAACTCCATTTTCTTTGGCGAGATAAAATGAAATCCAATCAGCAAGATGAATAAGGTAATAGTATTGCTCCAGCAATGAAGCCCCTTCACCAATCACATCAATCATCGGGTTTGATTTCTTTTCAAAAATCTCACGACAAATTTCCATGCGTTTTTCAACACGTTCGTGATCGTGATCCGAGTACAAATAAATTACCTGAAGCATGGGCATCAGATTTTCAGGAAAACGCCATCCTTCCAATTCGTTGTGATTCATTTCCGGAAAGGTATTGACATGCGCCATCTGCTTTGCATTTTCATTCAACTGTTGTTGAAAACGTAAAGCCACCGCTTGCAGGCGATAATCACAATAGATAACCGGAAGTTTCCCTTTTAATTTCTTTGCTATGAGTTCAGCTTCGGATTGAATTCCTTTTTCCCCGCGATCTAAAAAACTGATAGCGTTCTCTGTTTCTTTTATAAAAGCAGCTCCAATTAAATTGGTGTGATACAATACATACATTAATGCGATGATATTATAACCCAACATCGCGCGTGGATTATCGGAACCTGCTGGCAATTGAATGTAATGAAGATTGTATTCTTTACAGATGTCGAGCAACTTCCCCCCAGAAGCTATTGCGATTACTTGGGCGCGCTTCAGCAACGCTTTGTTCATAGCCGAAACCGTTTCTTCTGCATCACCACTGTACGATGCAGCAATGAATAAAGTATGCGGACTCACAAACTGTGCAATGTTATAACTCTTGCAAACGATAATGGGTATCGGTATTCTTCCAAACGTAAGCGACTCCACCAAATTGGCCGCAATGCCTGAACTACCCATACCTGCAATCACAATATTTCGGATGTCGCTGCCCGGCCGATCCAGGTCGAGTGATTGTCCGATTTTTAGTGCATCTGCAAGCTGAAGGGTAAATCCTTCAATGTATTTCTTAGTGGTCGACATATTTGTAACTTCGATTTCAAAGGTAGAATTTAATTGTGAGCGATAAAATCAAAACCGGAGTCAAGGGCGAAAATCTCGCTGCTGAATTCTTGAAAGCAAAAGGATTTGAAATTGTGGAGCGAAATTACCGCTTCAAACACGCAGAGATTGATCTGATTGTTCAGCGTGAAAACTGGTTGATCTTTGTAGAGGTAAAAACCAGAACTTCCTCATCTTATGGAGAGCCAGAAGATTTTGTTGACTATTCAAAAGGTCGAAAAATGTTTGAGGCCGCTGAAGAATATATTTTTACTACGGACTGGCAAGGTCACATTCGTTTTGATATTGTATCGGTTAAACTAGGCTACAAGCCTGAGATTGTTCATTTCGAAGACGCTATTAACTGAAAAAATTCAGTAATCTATCTTACGTGTTGAACTTGCATTCCAAAATCTCACAGATTTAGTAGTTTTGACCCCGACCCCTTAAACCAACCTATCTTTCATGGAATTTTTTCTGTTGCTGGCGCTCATCGTTATCCTGGTGCTTATCCTTACCCTTAAAAACAGTTTAACCTCCAAAATAGAATTGCTTCATCATAAGATGGATTTTCTTACCGAAGAACTTAAAAGAAGAACCAGCCTAAAAGAAGAAGTCAGGAAAGAAGAAGTAAAGGTTGAAAAGAAATCAACACTCGAAGAAATTACAATACAACATAAGGCTCCCGTTATAATACCTGAGCCAATAAAACCCAAAGAAGAGACTCTGCCTGCATTCCCAACCGAAAAGAAAGAGGAAATTAAAAAGTCACAACCAATACATATTTACCCTGAAAACAGACCTCCTGTTTCAAGACCTGTGCAATCAACTCCTCCCATTATCGCAGAACCAAAACCACCGCAGCCTGGATTTTTTGAACGCAACCCTGACCTCGAAAAATTTATTGGTGAAAACCTCGCCAACAAAATTGGTATTGGAATTTTGGTATTAGGTATTGGTTTCTTTGTGAAGTATGCCATCGATCAGGATTGGATCAACGAAATTGGTCGTGTCTTTATCGGAATTTTATGTGGTGGAATTTTATTAGGAGTTGCGCATCGCTTACGAAAAACATTTACGGCCTTTAGTTCGGTGTTAGTGGGTGGAGGAATTGCAGTGCTGTATTTAACTATTACCATTGCCTTCCACGAATACAAGATCTTCAATCAGACCGCTGCATTTTTACTTATGCTCGGCATCACAAGTTTTGCCGTGGTGTTATCATTGGGGTATAACCGTATTGAATTAGCGGTTCTTTCAATTCTGGGAGGTTTTGCTTCTCCGTTTATGGTGAGCACTGGTGAAGGGAATTATGTTGTGCTCTTTACCTACATCCTCATTCTCGATTCCGGTATGTTGGTACTGGCCTATTTTAAAAAGTGGAATCTGGTCAATATTATTTGCTACGCACTAACCATTTTACTTTTTGGTTCGTGGATGAGCACAAAGTTTGATGGAGAAAATTCTTCGATGATTGTTGGTGCATTAATTTTTGCAACACTATTCTACCTGATATTCTTTGCTATGAATATTGTGAACAACATAAAAGAGCGTCTGGCATTTAAGGGAATAGAGATCAGCATCCTGTTGAGCAATACGTTTTTTTTCTATGGAGCAGGCATGGTGATTTTGGATAATCCCATCGGTGAAAATTTTAAAGGATTGTTCACTGCGACTTTGGGTATTTTCAATTTCATCTTTGCGTATGCCTTATATAAGAACAATCGTGTTGATAAAAATCTTGTCTTCCTTTTAATCGGACTTGTTCTTACGTTCATCAGTCTTGCTGCACCGGTTCAGTTAAAAGGAAATTACATTACACTTTTCTGGTCTGCTGAAACTGTGTTGTTACTTTGGTTATCTCAGAAATCAGGCATTCGCTTAATGAAGTTAGCATCACTCTTAATCATGGGACTTATGGTAATAAGTCTCATTATGGATTGGAGTCAGATATACATTGATGCGGACGATTTGAATCTGACGATTCTATTGAACAAAGGATACATAACCAGTTTATTCGCGCTGGGTTCAATCGCTGCAACAGTTTATTTACTAAAAAATGAAAACAGGAAGGAGGACGAAGAATCGGTGCTCCTTTATAAAATGCTATTGCTATTTGCTGGCGTTCTTTTGCTTTACACCTCACAGTTTCTCGAGCTGAGGCATCAGCTCTATCATTATGGATTTGAATACAGTACTCAAAATATTATCATCGGCACATACAACATGCTATTTGTTTTAGGATTGTTATTGTGTGAACGAAGATGGATCAGTAATCAACAAATCAAAGATGTCTTTTCGTTTTGGGGAATTGCTGCAATGTTGGCATACCTGTTTTACTATCACAATCAAACTGTATCGGTTCGAAATGATTTTCTTTTCAGTGATATTCCCGTAACCGGATTTGTTTTTCATTACCTATTGATTAGCATTCTGATTCTGATTTCCTTTATCAGCTTGAAAAAAATACAAACTCTTGACGAGTTCAATAAGAGTACCTTTTATTCATATTCATGGTTCTATGTATTTTTCTTTGTGTTCTTAGCGAGTGCGGAATTAGATCACATTGTTATGCTTTTATCAGGAGCAACCAGTCAATCGATGGAGCATACCTTAACTCAAAATCACAAAATAGGATATCCCATTTTATGGGGCATAACTTCTTTCATCTTAATTGCTATCGGCCTGAAGACGAAGAAAAAACATTTGCGCATAATAGCACTTACTCTCTTTCTGATTACGATTTTAAAGCTTTTTACATTGGATATACGAGGAATATCAGAAGGTGGAAAAATCGCAGCTTTTATTTCGCTTGGTGTTTTGTTGCTTATTGTTTCATTTATGTATCAACGTTTAAAGAAAATTCTATTAGCAGACGAGCCGGTTCGCAATGAACCAGAAAAAGAAAATCCACAATGAGAGCATTCTTAGTTTCAATATTTCTTGTCGCTTCAACTCTGACATTCGGCCAGCAGTTTAAAGGTGAAGCTTCTCTACCTGCCATTGAGGCTGATGGATTCTATAAAATATTTATTTCACCTGAAGTAAGTTCATACTTCAATACCCGGTTTTCCAACATCAGAATTTACGATAAGCAAAACATAGAGGTACCTTATCTGTTTCAGAAAGAATTTCCGTCCTATTACTCTGAAAAGTTTAAGGAGTATGAGATTGTTGAAAAGAAACAAAAGAAGAATTGTTGTACATCATTAATACTTAGAAACCCAAGCAGCCAAGCCATCAACAACATTAGTCTGTCCATTAAGAATGCTGAGGTTACAAAACATGCTACCCTGTTGGGTAGCGATGACAAAGAAAATTGGTTTGCATTGAAGCAGCATTTTGTGCTGTCTGCCCTAAATAACCAAACCAAAACTTCTGAAATTAAGATTGTTGATTTTCCGCTAAGCAATTATGTTTATTACCTGTTGCAGATAGAAGACTCCACGAGCGCGCCCATCAACATTCTAAGTGCGGGATATTACGAGATGCAATCGGAAGATGGCAAGTATTCAGAAAATTCTTCTTTGCATTTCATAAAGTCCGACAGTGCAAAACAAAAAAGAACGTACGTCCAAATTTCATTCGACACTACTCAGGTTGTTGACAAGCTTGTTGTGGCTTTAACAGGTCAACCTTATTTTTTGCGCAAAGCAACTCTTTACAGCCAAGAGAAAAAGAAAAACAAAAAAGGTGATACAGAATTTTACTATGATCGTCTATATGATTTTGAGTTGAGCTCAAAACAAATTTCGGTTCTCAATTTACCTGGCATTAAAGTAAACGAGTTTTTAATACTTGTTGAGAATGAGGACAATCCATCGCTGGATATTGCTTCACTGAAAACATTCCAACTCAACCGGTATTTAACTGCATGGTTAAAGAAAGGAAATAGTTACACTATAAAAATGGGAAGTGAAGAACTTCAATCACCATCCTATGATCTTGCGTTCTTTCAAGATAAAATTCCTGAGCAATCACCTTTACTTGCAATTGGAGCGATTACCATTTTCGAAGAGAAAGCGCCAGAAACAAGTACAACGATTTTTACAAGCGAGTCCGTTATTTGGATCGCTATTATTTTGGTGATTATAGTCTTAGGGCTTCTGTCTGTTAAGTTGATTAAAGAGACAAACGCTGCCAAAAAATAAGATTGATTTTTAAGGTATTGACCCTGCTAAAAATTATTGCGCCATCTTATTATTCCGATAAATCTCTTTGCCTTTGTCATTCCATTCTACTTTAATGTAAGGCTTCAATTCTTTATCAAACGGTTCTTTGCTGTAGGCTATAATCTTTTTTCGTTTTCCGTTCGGATAGTATTCGGTCCAGTCACCAATTTTTTCATCCCACCTATATTCGCCTTGCACTGCCAGCTGGCCGTTGTCATGAAAAAAATAGTAGTATCCTTCTTTTTCACCGTACTCAATCGGTGTCATTTCTTTCATGTGTTTTCGTTCCTGCGGATCGTAATAACTTACTGTGGATTCACGAGGCCATCCACGATAGTATTTTTCCTTATTGACTAATATGCTATCGCGATTGTATTCAAGCCATCGGCCGTGCCTTGTGCCTTTATAGTAAATCCCTTTCATTAAGATATTCGCTCCCTGTCTTTTTTCATACGGGCCATGAAGCAAAACTCCCTTTGCCGGATCAAACGTTGAGGTTCTGCGAATTTCCTTGCGGGTAAAATCAAACCAATAAATATCACGTACAAAAGCCTGAGGCTTGTCTGGTTTCTTCAGATAGAAAAAGGTTTCATACGTAACGCGATCACCAAATCCTTTGCGGGTAAATCCTTTCTTGGTTTTTAATCCATAAAAGACTTTCTTTTTTACCTTCTTCTTTTTGGGTTCTTCTTTCTCCTCCTCCTTTTTAAAATCGAGCGTTACAGGAGTATCTATCGAAAATTGCTCATCGGGTTTCTCATCTTGCCCCTTTGTCAATAAAGGTACAGCGAGCAAGCCGGAAAGAATGATGAGACAATTCCATTTCATAGTATCAGTAAACGACTGTTTGAACAATGTATTGTAAAAATAGAAAAAGCAGCGTCAAAAATAAAGACCGAACCGCAAAGGGAGCAGAGGAACGCAGAGTAAATACCAACATGCGTTTTTACGAATTTTATTTTTAACAATAAACTTCCACTAAATCCCCTGCGAAACTCTGCGCACTTTGCGGTTCTGAAGTACTTATCGTAATTCGCAAGCTTATCGCGATCCTTACAATTATGATAGTTAAAAAAATGGCCGTTCCGCTTATCAACGACAAGCTCTTGCTCCAAGCTGAGCATTGTTATATAGCAACTGCCGCCATCTCAGAAGCTGGTTTCGATTTTATCAGAAGTCGCATACCTCCTAAATGTAAGATGGAAATTGTTACAGGGTTGGATGCATTAACATCACCACAGGTATTGAGAAGAATCTGGAGAAATTATCAAGATCGCATATCGCTCAACATTTTCACCCGAAACTTCTTTCACGCCAACGTCTATATTTTTGATTTGCCCTACCGGAAAACCGTTGCCTTTGTCGGCTCAGGAAATTTTACACTTGAAGGAATCAAGGATAGTGAAGAAATCTTTTACAAGGTTACGGATTCAAAAGAAATTGAAGCATTGAAATCCTGGTTCACCGGGTATTACGAATTTTCAGAACCCATAACAGAAACGATTATTCAGGAATATGAATTGCTATTTCCATTATTGAAGCAGCGAGACATTGCATCACGAAAAGAGAAAAAACAACTCATTGAATTAACCACAGCCGGATTTAATTGGGATGCGATCAAATTCAAAAATCAGTTTTTCAAAAAAGAAGATTACCTGGTGTTTGCAAACAGCAAGGCGATTTTGAATACATCTGAAATACAAACTGAAAGAGCTGTTGTCCAAGCAAAGCTTTTGCAATTGCATGAATCCATAAAAGACCATGTACAAAAATTAAAACTCTTCGCAGATGGTGACCCCAATAACATAGTAAGCAGTCTTGATTCCGAGCATCATGCTGATCTCAGACTTTCATCAATGTGGATTACCTATGGAAGGAAGGATGCTGAGTTGAATCAATATTATCCTCTAGCCAAACGTAGCAACTTCATTAACCTGCAGATTATTATCAGGCAAAAAGATTTAGGTATTTGGTTAATGGCTGGGAAGCCGCGCAGCAGCAAAGAAGATCGCGAATTCTTCAAACAACAAATGATTGATGAGGAGTATCGAAATACATTCTTCAAACTTCTAATTGGACTCGGTGTTGGTTATTGGATAGAAATTGCTGGCGATAAAATAAATGTAGAGACTTTTCAAACAGCTGATTCCCTTTGGGAGTTTACAAAGTCGGATGATTGGATGTATTATGACTTCATTATCGGAAGAACCTATTCTCCCGGAGAGTTTGACTTGAGCACTGATACTATCACACTGACAGTTACAAAAGATTTTGATAAGCTAGTCTTACTTTACCAACATATGAAAGATTCGTCTTTCGAAAAAAAGAAGTAACGCTTACCTCTCTACCCACGCATTTGAATTTCATTCTTCTAAAATAAAAAAGTCGTGCCTCCCTATTTCAGAAGGCACGACTCAATGAATTTATAAACCTATTAACTTACCAATTCTACACTTCGCTTGATGAAGCTAGTCAAGTCTGCACCTGTTAACATATTTTGAGAAAGTAGGGCAAGATCATAGGCCTGCTTCGCCAATTTAATTTTCTGCTCTTCGGTTTCAGCTTTGATTACCTTCTGAACAATGCTGTGATTCGCGTTGATCGCTACATTGTAATTATCTGGCATAGAACCCATAAAGGCATAGCCTCCTCCACCCATCTTCGCCATGTCTTTCATTCTGCGCATGAACTCGCTCATAGTAACAACCACAGGTAATTCATCTGTAGCCATCGACTCTACAGCAACCATCATGTTTTTATTGTTGATCGCTTTTTCAAAGATCCCTTTCACCAATTCTTGCTCTTCAGTAGAAAGTACACTTTCAATTTTTTCGTCCTTGTCGATTAACTTCTCAGCAGTTTCACTGTCAACACGTTTGATCTGTGTTCCTTCTAATTTCTGTTCTAAGGTGTTGATGAAGTGATTATCCAATACACCATCCAACACGATCACATCATATGCTTTGTTTTTCGCAGCTTGAATGAAACTGTCTTGCTTACCTAAATCAGAAGTGTAGACGTAGACTAAATGTTTGTCTTTGTCTGTTTGATTTGGTGTTACGTGGGGTTTGTATTCTTCGAGTGTAAAGTATTTCTTCTCGGTGTTTTTCAATAACACAAAGTCTTTTGCTTTGTCATAAAATTTCTCATCGCTAATGATACCATACTTCACGAAGATGCCAATGTCATCCCATTTCTTTTCGAACTCAGCGCGATCTTTCTTGAACATATCGGCAAGTTTATCGGCCACCTTCTTCGTAATGTGCTGGCTGATCTTCTTTACACTTGCATCGCTTTGTAAATAACTTCGCGAAACGTTCAATGGAATGTCTGGTGAATCAAGCACACCGTGCAATAGCATCAGGAAATCAGGAACAACATCTTTTACCTCATCGGTAATAAACACCTGGCGACTGTATAATTGAATTTTGTTTTTCTGTACTTCAAAATCATTCTTCACTTTCGGGAAGTACAATATTCCAGTAAGGTTAAATGGATAGTCTACATTAAGGTGAATCCAGAATAACGGATCCTCTGAGTACGGATAAAGTTCTTTGTAGAAATTTAAATAATCTTCATCCTTCAATTCGTTTGGAGACTTTGCCCAAAGTGGTGCGGGGTTGTTAATTATTCTATCAACCGTTACTGATTTCGTTTTTGGTTTACCTTCAGCATCAACGCCATCATCTTCACTTTTCTCCTCTGTACCAAACTTGATCTCTACCGGAAGGAACTTGCAATATTTTTCAAGGATGCCCTTCAAACGCCATTCATCCAAAAACTCTTCTGAGTCTGCATTGACATGAAGTATAACATCTGAACCACGACTATCTTTAGTTGCTGGAGAAAGTTCAAATTCAGTCGACCCATCACATTCCCAACGAGCAGCTTCTGTTTCACCTACCTTATACGAACGCGAAATTATTTCAACCTTATCGGCCACCATAAAAGCCGAGTAAAAGCCAAGACCAAATTTTCCAATGATATCTTTTGCATCACCCTTGTCTTTGAATTTCTCTACGAATTCAGTTGCGCCTGAGAATGCAATTTGATTGATGTATTTTTTGATCTCCTCACCGGTCATTCCAAGACCGCGATCGCTAACGGTGATTGTCTTTTTTTCTTTATCGAAGCTCACTTTAATTTTCAAATCGCCCAACTCACCATCAAATTCACCCATTGAAGCTAGTTTCTTTAGCTTCTGGGTGGCATCCACTGCGTTGGATACCAACTCACGCAAAAAGATTTCGTGATCAGAATAGAGAAATTTCTTGATGATTGGAAAAATATTCTCGGTGTGAATCGAGATGTTGCCTTTTTCTTGTGTTGCTGCTGCCATAGTGGTTCGTTTCTGTATTTTTATGAGGAATAAAGTATAATTCCGTAGGCTTACACAGCTTTCAAAAGCTGTTCCAACTCGCTATTTCTGACAGGTTGGCATAAAGAATTATAAAAAAGTTTCCGGTTTCTATACTTTTCTCCTACATTAAGTGTCTATTAGATCAGTTATCAAAATAGGTTATGAAAACAAAAATATTAGCCGCCCTCATTGCAATGGCAACCTTACTGGTGTCGTGTAGCCTAGAAGACCAACAGCTTAAAACCAGTTATCTCGAATTACCCGCTACTTTGGATCAGTATGGTTTAGCAGTAAACGATCAGATTCCAACACTGGGAAGAGTGCTCTTCTATGACAATCAACTATCTATTAATAATTCAGTTTCCTGTGCTTCTTGTCATAAGCAGTCGCTTGCCTTTGCTGATAATGCACGCTTTAGTAAAGGGTTTGAGAATCGCGTTACCTCCAGAAATTCGATGCCGATTCAAAATCTAAATGCATTTAATTCGGGCTTTTTCCCGGGTAACGATTTCATTGACAGTAGTGCTGTTAATATCCCTCGCGATGGAGGTGGTATTATCATCACCTCTGGCCCAACTTTATTTTGGGATGGACGTGAACATAATCTGCGCTCTATGGTTCTCCGCCCCATTTCAAACCACGTTGAGATGGGAATTTCCGATTTAAATAAGCTGGCAGATAAGTTGGAAACAGTGCCCTACTACAAGGATCTGTTTTCTAAAGCCTACGGAACTGATGAAATAACCGTAGAAAGGATTTCGGACGCCCTTAGCTATTTTTTAGAAAGTATTAGTTCGAATAAAACCAAGTTTGATAAATCGAGATTTGGAGAAGCTCAACTTTCTGCCCTTGAAAGACAAGGTCAGCTATTATTCACCGATACATATGATTGCAACGCGTGCCATCAGGTTCAGGACCCGGTTGGATATGTATTCGCTGGCACGTTTGCCAACATTGGTTTAGATCCTGTCTATGCTGATGGAGGTCTTGAAAAAGTAACGAATAATTCATTTGATGCGGGTAAGTTTAAAATTCCATCCTTGAGAAATGTAGCATTAACTGCACCCTATATGCACGATGGTCGTTTTGCAAGTTTGGATTCTGTGATTGAACACTACAGCACCGGACTTGAAGACAATGCCAACCTAGACTTCCGTCTTCGTGGTAATACTGGCGCACCGTTGCGTCTCAATATTTCGCAAAATGATAAAAGAGCAATCATTGCATTTTTGAATACATTGACCGATTACACAATGATTACAGACCCCAAATTCTCTAATCCGTTTAAAGCGAAGTAAGCATGACATTTAAATTATGGGGAAGTGTTGCGCTTCTATTTTTTAGTTCTTCAGTCTTTGCGCAACAAGACAGTACTGCTAAAACTGTAAATCATTATCTTGGAGTTCAGGCCAATCAATTAATCAAGCAGTTATTTAATTTAAGCAATTCCACTTCAACAGTTAATAATCCTTATCTGCTGGTTTATTCGTGCAATTCTATTACTACGGGTTGGGGGTTGAATGTTGGATTTGGTTATACTTATAATGAACTCAATAATCTTGATGGACTGGAAACAAAAATCAATAACCTGTTCCTTCGGGCAGGAGTGGAAAAGAAAGTGAATTTGGGCAAAAAATGGATTTTAAGCGGAGGCTTTGATATGACTGTCGATAATCAGAAAAACAGTTCAAAGAATAACAACAACGGCAACATCTTTGAAACCGAAACCACATCCAAAGGCTGGGGGTTTGGACCTCGCGCTACATTGAATTATAAAATCACCAACCGCATTCTATTGGCCACTGAATGCACATATTATTTTCGGGCAGGAAAAAATAGCACAAAGCTTACAACACCATTCGATGCACCGCAAGAAACGTTAACCAAATCCAAGCAGTTTTTATTTACAGTTCCAGCTGTTTTGATAATGATAGTAAAATTCTAATCTGATTTAGATTAGCGAAGCCTTTCTGAATCGCGAACCAATTTTTCGTCTTTTCGAATAAATCGATTCGCTACAAGATTGCAGACTACCGCGATACCCGGAATCCACAATCCCATCCCATAATTACCGCCTTTATGAGTCTGAAACATTTGGTTCGCAAAAAACACTGCCGAACCAATAGTGGCGGCCATAAGGAGTGAATTCAACGCACCTAATTTCATTTGCAGAAGTCTGTCTTTATACTTTCCGATTTCCACAAATGCAAGTGTCGCTGCTGCAATTGCTAAAATAGCGGTTACTGAATATGGGAAGTATGTGGTGGTTTTTACACCGTTTTCGATCGAACTATAATGTAGAGCATAAAGTGCATACGATTTACCAGAAGCTTCCTGGTGAATCCAGATCGGAAGAAAGATCGTTGCTACTAAACTTAAAATAGCGATTGCCAGAAATACGGTTTGAATTCTTTGCCACATGTTGAGGTTGCGTTAACTTGGTGGTAAAAGTAAAAAGAAAATAATTGCTTCGGTCGCCTTATATGGCTAACGGGTTTAAAATTCATTTTCATTCAACAAAAAATAAATTCGTTCTTTGGAGCGAATTTCCTAATCAAGATGAAAGCAGCCTACATTGTTGATATTCTTCGAACACCCATTGGTAAATATGGAGGCTCACTCGCTTCTGTAAGACCCGATGATCTAGCCGCTCTTGCTATTAAAAAATTATTGGAACGTAATGCTTCCATCGATCCAAGAAGCATTGAAGATGTTATTCTGGGTGCTGCAAATCAATCAGGTGAAGACAATCGTAATGTGGCGCGCATGGCTTTACTTCTGGCAGGACTTCCTGTTGAAGTCGGTGGTGTTACTGTAAATCGACTTTGTGCTTCAGGCTTGCAAGCGATTATGGATGCTTCTCGTGCCGTAATGAATGGCGATGGCGACATCTACATTGCTGGTGGAGTAGAAAGTATGAGTAGAGCACCATTTGTTTTACCTAAAGCTCAGGAACCTTTCTCGCGTTCAGCTGAAATGTATGATACCACACTGGGTTGGCGGTTTATCAATTCAAAATTATCTGCTTTGTATCATCCTTATTCGATGGGAGAAACAGCAGAGAATGTTGCTACAAAATGGAAAATCAGTCGTGAAGCACAAGATTTATTTGCACATCAATCTCAATTAAAATACCAACAGGCCTTCTCTTCTGGAAAATTTAAAGATGAGATTGTTCCTGTATCCATTCAACAAAAAAGTGAACTGCTTCTCGTTGATAAAGATGAACATCCAAGGACAACATCACTCGAAAAACTTGCTGCACTAAAACCGGCATTCAAAAATGATGGTAGCGTAACAGCAGGAAACTCTTCTGGCATAAATGACGGAGCTGCTACTTGTCTGATTGTAAGTGAAGATGCGTTGAAGAAATTTAATTTGAAGCCGATGGCACGAATTGTATCCATGGCTGTAGCAGGAGTTGACCCCGCCTACATGGGTATTGGTCCTGTGCCCGCAACACAAAAAGCATTGAAGCGAGCTGGGTTAAAAATTAAGGACATTGATTTGGTTGAATTAAACGAAGCGTTTGCTTCTCAATCATTGGCGTGTATTCACGATCTTGAATTGGATGCTGAACTTGTTAATGTAAATGGCGGAGCCATTGCTCTCGGACATCCACTCGGCTGCAGTGGTGTTCGTATTAGCGCGACTTTACTTCATGAAATGCAAAAGAGAAAAGTGAAGTATGGATTAGCAACGATGTGCATTGGTGTTGGACAAGGCGCTGCAATTGTATTTGAAGTTTAAGAAAAGCAAATCTGAGAAGCTTCATCGTGGAAATCTAAATTTTATAGGCAACACGAATCTTGATCTAACTATTTCCCCAGTCTGAACACCCGGAATCCAATTGGGAGAAATCGATAATACCCGCATTGCCTCCTTGTCAAGATCTACATGAACGCCTTTGACAATGCCTATGTCGGATAGACTCCCGTCTTTATTAACAATAAAAGAAACAAAAACAGTACCCGAAATTCCCAACTTTCGAGGTCTCTCTGGGTAATTAATATTTTTTTCAAGAAATTCAACCAATCCATTCAATCCTCCAGGATATTGTGCTTGCTGTTCAACTACGGTGTATACAACACTATCTGCACCTACACTATCATTAACCTGAGCTTCCGCAGGTTGCAGAATACAACTAGTAATAACGATTAATAAAAAAATGGATACTTTCATGATTTGCTAACTTATGTAATTCCAAATATCAAACAAATCTAGAAGAAGATATTCATTTATATAAATTAATAATATTCTATCAATTTCACCTGTTCTTTATATTAGCTTAACAATTTCGGATTTTTACCAAACTCAATCACCATAGCCCTCAATGAGATTCTTCTTCGAAATAGCCTACAACGGAAAAAATTATGCAGGCTGGCAAAGTCAGACCAATGCTACAGGTGTGCAGACCGTTGTTGAATCAGCTATGTCGAGAATGTTTCGGGAAGAAATTAAAATTGTTGGGAGTGGAAGAACGGATACTGGCGTTCATTGCGAGCAACAGTTTTTTCATGTTGATCTTGAAAAGGAGTTTGATCCACAGAACATCATCCAAAAACTAAACTCCTTTTTACCGAGGGGTATTTCTATTTTATCCATCCATCCTGTAAAGGCCGATGCAAGTGCACGCTACAATGCCGTAGAGCGATCTTACCGTTACAGCATCACGCGAAAGAAAAATCCCTTTCTTGAAGGGCTGGCCTGGCATTATTTTAAACCCGCGGATGTGCGAACCATGAACCACGCGGCTGCGTTACTACGGGGCGAACACGACTTTGAATGTTTCAGCAAGGTAAAAACAGATGTAAATCACTTTCTTTGTACCATCAAAAAAGCAGAGTGGAGGGAAGAGGGAGATAATCTTGAATTTACCATTACAGCAAACCGGTTTCTGCGGGGTATGGTACGCGCCATCGTTGGAACCTTGTTGGATGTAGGCAGTGGAAAAACATCAATGAAAGAATTTCAACAAATACTTCAAAGCCACGATAGAAAAAAAGCGGGCGCGAATGTTCCTCCCTACGGATTATACTTAACACATGTGAAATATCCATCGAATACCTTCATTAAACAGTAACACGCAACCATCAGCGCAATTGTGGAGAAAGAAAAAGTAAGCAGCGGAAATATTATTGATTGGTCAGTACTCAAGCGACTGATGACATTCGTAAAACCGTACAACGGGCGTTTCATCATTGTCGTTGTTTTAACTGTGTTATTGGGTGTACTGGCTCCTACTCGGCCTATTTTAGTACAATACACGCTTGATCACGATGTAGCCTTTGGAAATTATGATGCCATGGTAAAGATGATGATCATTCTATTAGGTCTCCTCGTTTTTCAAACCATCACACAATACATTCACACCTATCTTTCCGGTTGGTTAGGGCAACAAGTTATCCGCGATA
>JBDTTT010000030.1:0-49271 GCA_039930485.1 Chryseolinea sp. | reverse complement strand
TAAAACTTTAATTCAGTATCGCGAGAGAAAACCAAGATTGCTCCCGTCTTTGTTGCCTTAAGTGTTTTCGTTGCTTCGATTACTTCATGAATATCAAAGTCATCATGATACTGGTTCTTCCAATTTGAAATGGTTTTAAAAAAATTGTCTTTGAATTCCGTTCCTCTTCCAATTACTAGTAAAAACTTTCTGATCTCTGGCTGAAAAAGAATAATCATAGCTAACACACCCACCCCCATGAACTGACCAAGAATGCTGGAAAGCAATTCCATCTGTGCCGCATGAACAATAAGATAAACTAAGTAGAGTGCGAGAATACCCAGGAAAATATTAACGGCTATACTTCCACGAATAAGTTTGTAAACTTGAAAGAGTAACACACTAACCAAACCAATATCGACCAGATCGACCCAGCTTACTTCCAGAAATCCTATTTTAAAAAGAAGAATCATGCGTTACAAAGGTATTAATCTTACACCGCGTTTCCTTTTAGAGATGAAACTAACTTAATGGATTCTATCGCTTCCTTTACATCATGCACCCTCAATATGCTTGCGCCTTTTATCAAGGCAATGGTATTGAGAGCAGTTGTTCCATTTAACGCGTCTTCCGGTTTTGTTTGAAGTGTCTTCCAAATCATTGACTTACGTGATAGTCCCACGAGCAATGCCTTGTTTAAAATTTTGAAATGTTCGAGATGGTTAAGTATTTCAAAATTTTGCAGCGCGGTTTTGGAGAAACCAAAACCTGGGTCGATGATAATATCTTTCACGCCAAGTTGATGCAGTTGAGAAACTTTCGCATGAAAGTAATCGACTATATCCTTTAGAACATTAAAATACTCTGTTTGTTTGGTCATGGTCTTTGGATTTCCACGCATATGCATGAGAATATAAGGAACTTTAAGTTGAGCAACGGTTGAGAACATCTGCTGGTCCAGAGATCCGCCTGAAATATCATTCACTAAGCTAGCACCTTCTTGTATAGCAATCTTTGCTACCTCACTTCTGAAGGTATCTATTGAAATAAAAGTAGTTGGAAAATTTCTTTTAATGATTCCGATTGCTTCAACAGATCGTTTCACCTCCTCGTCTTGTGGCACATCATCGGCTCCGGGTCTGGATGAATACGCTCCCACATCAATAAATGTGGCTCCTTCATTCACCATTTTCTCTACTTGTTTGGAGATTAATGCTTCAGTTGTATACCGATTGCCATCATAAAAACTATCGGGTGTTACATTCAATATGCCCATTACCTTGGGTAAATTGAGGTCTATTAGTCGCCCACAGATATTCAGGGTCCTATTTGTTGAAAAAAAATTACTTTCGAGGTTAGATTTCATCTCCTGTGGTGCTGGAATTCGCATTCAAATTAAGAAGTTTGCCAACTAAAGTTTACTCCCTTGATCGAAAAAACGTCCGCAGAATATCAGGCAGTGATTTCCTCCTGCAAAACCCTGTTTGAAAAGAAAACCCGTGACTACGGAACGGCATGGCGCATCTTACGTCTGCCATCCATTACCGATCAGATTTTTATAAAGGCCCAACGCATTCGCAGCATCCAGGAAAAAGGCGTGCAAAAGGTTGACGATCCGATTAAAGATGAATTTATAGGCATCATTAATTACTGCATCATTGCCTTAATGCAAATTCGGTTAGAGTCATCAACAGACTTAGACCTGAAATTTGAAGCACTCGAATCTTTCTATGATGAAGCGGTAACAGACACGTTCAACCTTCTTCAAAATAAAAATCACGATTACAACGAAGCTTGGCGTGATATGCGCGTTACTTCTATTACAGATATTATTCTAATGAAGCTCTTGAGAGTAAAACAGATTGAAGACAACCAAGGTAAGACGGTAGTAAGCGAAGGCGTAAAAGCTAACTATCAGGATATGATTAATTATGCCGTCTTTGCCATGATTTTAATGAAATAAGTATGCAAAAAGTGTTCGATCAATTCTCCCGATTTTTTGTTGGAGGTCTTTTTATTTTTTCTGGACTCATCAAGTTAAATGATCCCATCGGAACAGAAATTAAACTGGAAGAATACTTCGAAGTATTTGCAGAAGATTTTGGTTCGTTCTTCCTCTTGCTCAAACCATATGCATTAGAGTTTGGTATAATCTTGATCGTATTGGAGATCGTGCTGGGCATTGCCGTATTGATACATTATAAAATGAGTCTCACTACAAAGATATTACTGGCGCTCATTATCTTCTTTACTTTCCTTACGGGATACTCAGCCATGCTTAATAAGGTAACAGACTGCGGATGCTTTGGTGACGCCATCAAGCTTACACCCTGGCAATCGTTTATTAAAGACATTATTCTGTTCTTTTTTATCTTTCATTTGTTTTGGTATAGAAAAACCTACCAAGCGGTATTGTATACCAAGGAAGGTCACGCTGTTATTTTGATTGTTACTGCGATAAGCTTTGGTCTTGGTATCTATGCCGTGAATCATTTACCCTTTATTGATTTCAGGGCGTATAAAATCGGGAACAACATTCCTCAGCAAATGCAACCACAAGAGCAACCAGTTTTTGAATACACTTTCAAAAAAGTAGAAGATGGTGAGTTGATTCAATCGAAAAATTACCTTACGGATACATTACTTTACAAGTACGTTGAGGTTAAGCAATTAAATGAAGACAAAACAAAAGCAAAAATCACGGACTATTCAGTTTCTTCAGTCGATGGAGATGATGTGACCCCTGCAACATTTGAAGGGGCCAAACTATTGTTCATCATATATGATGCATCAAAAGCGTCCACTAAAAACATAGAGAAGATCCGAACTCTAACTAAAGAATTAGATGGCAAAGTTGAAATGATAGTGCTCACCTCATCGAGTGCCGAGCAGTTTGAAACATTCCGTCATCAAAATCAATTAGCAGTACCTTACTATTTTGCAGATGCTACTGTGTTAAAAACAATTGTTCGATCCAATCCTGGCATTACACTTTGGGTTGATGGAACTGTTAAAGGCATGTGGCATCACAATGATACTCCGCAAGCATCTGATATCATTGCCTTAATACATTAAGTACCATGAAGATTTACCTTATCGGAATGCCCGGCTCAGGTAAGAGTACGTTAGGAAAACAACTAGCCGATCGGCTTTCATTGTCTTTTGTTGATCTTGATAAGGCGATAGAAGATTATGAACAAAAAGATGTAAAAGATATTTTCCGTGAGAAAGGCGAGGATCACTTTCGTTTAATCGAATCACAACTTCTTCAAGAATGGGCTGGCACTCAGCAAAGCTTCGTTATGGCGACAGGTGGCGGAGCACCTTGTTTTCATAAAGGTATTGATGTTATTAATCAAACGGGTCTAAGTGTTTTTCTGGATGTGTCTATTGATGTTCTTCTGAAAAGGGTTCATGCCAATACTGACAGACCTTTACTGAACATGCTAGACGCAAAAGAAAAAGATGAAAAACTTCGAATGTTAAGAACATCCCGATTGAGTTGTTATCAGCAAGCTCACGTAATCATTGTTGATCCTACATTTAAAAAATTAGAAGAAGCAATTGAGTTTAAAAAGTAAATCCAACGGTAACCATACCAGTAAATGAATTCTTCTTAATCGTTGCTACTGGCTGCTCTTCATCAGGGAAACTATCTCCAAGGAAATAAGGCTGATAGGAATATTTTTTTTGCGAACTGCTTATCAATGCCAAATCAATGTAATAAGATGCGGTACGAATACCCACTCCGCCACTGATATTCTGGATGCTATTGTCCAAACCCAAATCCTTCTGGTATGCATTTCCCTGCACTCCAAACCCGCCTCGTATTCTAAATATTTCATAGCGGTACTCAGCACCTATCCTATAGTTCAAAGCCATCTTATATAGGCTTTTGATATCCTTGTTATCCTGAGTGAAGTCCATAGTATAACCTTGGCCCTGATCATTAAAAGTATATTTTGTTTGGGCTGGATTAGAAAGCTCAATATCTCCGGTTATAAATCCAAATTTTGAAATAAAGGCAGCTCCAGCACTAAACTTAAGCGGACTCCTAAAGCTGTATTCTGAAATAACGATATCAGTGGACGCAGCTTCTTCATTTAAATAATCTTTAGGATCGCCTGATCCGAAATAATCAAAGTCATTCCAGCTTGAACTCATTGATGCATCGTATGATCCGGTTAAACTATAAAGCGTGGGTGTAGTAAATGAGGCACCTATTTGCAGAAAGTTTACAGGTCTCAAAATGAATCCCAAAGTTGCGTTAAAACCTGTGCCTTTTGTTTGAATATTCTCTGTTAAACTATGTCCATTAATAATTTGATCATCGGGAAAGGTTTCATCGAAAATTCGCTGGGATTTGTGCTTAAGGGATGTTATTCCAATACCTGCACCAAAAAACAAAATATCTTTGTAATTCCCTCCGTATGAAATACTCCATTGATTTGTAGCGCCTTTTGTAAGAATAGAGATGCGCTGGTTTGATTCAATCGGAGCATCGGTAAAATATTCATCATCCGGGCCGGGTGGATCCAAAATGCTTTTCGCTCCAATCAAGTAATTAAAATATGCCAACCCTACAGGTGTGTTATATTGCCAACCATCTTTGTCGTCAAACTGAATGGTTGTGTAGCCGTTTGCTTGATCTATGTAAGAGTCAATGATAGAATTGTTTGGATTTGTTCCATGAAAGGTTGTAGCGCCATGGAAGTCATTAACGCGAGACATGCTTACTCCAAAAGATCCTCCTAAAAATCCATTTTTATCTTTCACACCGTGAATCACCAAACTTATTCCAGGAATATTCAAAGTGGTTTTTCCATCTTTATCTGTATTCCCAAAATATGTTGATGTTGAACTATATCCTGAGATGGCTGGTGTAAAAGTAAATTCAGATCGGTTGTACATTCCAAGGCCTGCAGGATTAGAAAGAGCCGAACTATAGTCACCCCCCAAAGCTATCTGCGCTCCACCGATTGCTTGAATTCGTGCACTGCCTCCAGGCTTAGTTTGACTATAGGTTAATGCATCCTCTACATAATTTTGGGCTACGCTTATGGATGATATAAGCAATAGAATTACTACGAGGGTATTTTTATTCCTTCGGTTATACATACACAAAAAGGTGTTGAAGATTAGTCTCTGCCGCGGGTTCTTCCGTTACTTCCTGATCCAGTAGATGGAGCTGAATGCGTGCGAGTTCCTCCGCTGTTACCTCCACCATCAAATGAACTGCTCCTAGTATTATTTGTTCGATTAAAATCAGCGGAGTTATTTTGTTGGTTACTCCAATTTCGATTAGAGGAGTTGTTGGAATTATTGTAATTCGATTGCATTTGTTGAGCATCTCTCCAAGAGCGGTTGTAATATGCTGATTGTTGAGTTGATCCAGAAGAAGTTGTTCTTCCACCAGTATATGATGGACGACTGCCTCCATTATTTGTTGCTACAATGTTGCTGCGTGTTCTTCCAGTATGCTGTCCAGATACAATGCCACCACCACTTGTAGGTCGCTTACCATAGGTTACACCTCTTCCCGAAGATTCTCCATTATTGACAATAATGACATTTGGTGAATTCCAGTAACCATAGTTACCATAACCATAGTAGCCATTATAATAATTGTTGTACCCACCATAGCCTGAACCATAATAAGCTCCCCAAGATGATCCACCACAATACGGCTGATTCCAGTAATTATAATTTCCTCCCCAACCATAGTTATAGGAGTTACCAAAGTAAAAGCTAAATGAACTTGAAAATCCGTTATTCGAATAGAAGGGATCATACCATGGACTGCTGTACATACTATTCATTCCGTAGTAAGGGCTGTTCCACCTGTTAATAGCAGAACCCATATACGCAGAACTGTACATTGGATTGTTATTCCAATTGTTCAGATTGTTATTAAACTGATTAAGATTGTTTGCAGGAGCATTGTTGTATTGATAATTGGCAACGAAATAATCCTGGTTGTCCGTTTGGGCTGCTTGCGCATTTGATCTGGCAGCATATTCAGGATTTACATTTCTCGCCGAATAACTAGCATTACTTGCATAAACTGTCTCGGTATTTTGATAAAGATCCTTGTTTTTTGAATATGGAATATAAGCTTCCTCTACAGGTTTCTGAGCATTCAGCTTAACACGATCTTTCTTGTTGAAATACATATCATCGGTTTCAACCGCCTGCGCAAATGCAGAAAATGCCACGAAAGAAGAAATAGCACTGAGCAACACGATCCTGGTTTTCATAGATTCTTTGTTTTAATCTCTTATAATAAACGATAAACCTTTCTAAAAGTATTGGATAAAGCTACAAAATTTAGCCGGTATTTATTGCGGTAAAATTATATTTGCCCTCCGGATTAAATTAAACAATAATTATACCAAGGATGGGCAAAGAAATTCCAAGTCGCAGCGAAGATTATTCGCAGTGGTACAATGAGCTGGTGAAGAAAGCTGACCTGGCCGAACATTCTGATGTGAGGGGCTGCATGGTTATTAAACCATATGGTTATAGCATTTGGGAGAAAATGCAACAGGCCTTAGACAAGATGTTCAAAGACACGGGTCACTCCAATGCCTATTTCCCACTATTTGTTCCTAAAAGCCTTTTTGAAGCGGAGGAAAAAAATGCTGAAGGTTTTGCCAAGGAATGTGCCATCGTGACGCATTATCGGCTAAAAACCGATCCAGCCAATAAAGGAAAACTGATTGTCGATCCAGATGCTAAATTGGAAGAAGAGCTCGTAGTTCGTCCAACCAGTGAGGCCATCATTTGGAGCACCTATAAAAAATGGATTCAGTCGTATCGCGACTTACCTATCCTTATTAATCAGTGGGCAAATGTGGTGCGTTGGGAAATGCGCACGCGCCTATTCTTGCGCACAGCAGAATTTTTATGGCAAGAAGGACATACCGCCCATTCAACTTCAGATGAGGCAGTTAAAGAAACTTTGCAAATGCTGGATGTCTATGCTGAGTTTGCAGAAACCTATATGGCAATGCCTGTCATTAAAGGAAAAAAATCAGAAGGTGAAAGATTTCCTGGCGCATTAGATACCTATTGTATAGAGGCGATGATGCAAGATGGAAAAGCTCTACAAGCTGGCACTTCTCACTTTCTGGGTCAAAATTTCGCGAAAGCTTTTGATGTTAAGTTTGCGGGTAAAGATGGTAAGCTTGATCACGTATGGGGGACTTCATGGGGTGTAAGTACACGTTTGATGGGTGCCCTCATCATGGCGCATTCAGATGATGAAGGATTAGTATTGCCACCAAAGCTGGCTCCGATCCATGTAGTCATTGTTCCGATTTTTAGAAGTGAGGACGATCTTGCGAAGCTGACAGAAAAAGCAAATGAAATTTCTGCATCTCTCCGCAAGCAAGGTCTATCCGTGAAATTTGATGATCGCGATACCTATAAACCAGGTTATAAGTTTGCCGAATGGGAATTGAAAGGTGTGCCGGTACGCATTGCTATCGGGCCACGCGATTTAGAAAATGGAACAGTTGAAGTTGCCCGCAGGGACACAAAAGAAAAACAAGTCATCAAATTGGATGATGTAGTGACAGCGATTCCAAAACTTCTGGATCAAATTCAGGAAAACATTTATCAACGCGCACTTACTTTCCGAACCAAAATGATTAGTTCGGTTGATTCTTACGAAGAATTCAAAAAAGTACTGGACGAGAAGACCGGATTTGTGATGGCACATTGGGATGGAACACCTGAAACAGAAGCCGCCATTAAAGAAGAGACAAAAGCCACAATTCGCTGCATTCCGTTAGATGCAAAAGAAGAGGCTGGAATTTGTATCTATTCGGGTAAGCCTTCAACAAAAAGAGTTCTTTTTGCAAGAGCCTACTAAATCAAAAGTGAAATGAATCACATTGAAATCGGATGGATGGGTAAATTGTGCTTACTCTAAAATCAGTGTAATCACAGTTTAATTCGTATTTTTACTTTTCGCCCCTGTTTTATGTTGATGTGGATTATCATTTTATCACTTCTTTTAATTGGCTTGGCGCTGATTATTGTGGAACTGATCTTCATACCCGGAACCACAGTCGTAGGTCTTCTTGGTTTGATTTTCACGATCACCGGAATTGCAATAAGCTACAATCATTTTGGCAGCGATATTGGTTTCTACATTCTGCTCGCGACCATCGCAACAACCGTAGGAACTGTGATTTATAGTTTTCGGTCAGGAGCCTGGTCGCGATTCTCACTTAAATCATCGAGTGATGGCAAAGTGAATGAAGGAATGATTCAGGATTTTCATATTGGCGATGAAGGTGTAACGATCTCTACTTTACGACCTTTTGGAAAAGCTACTTTCAATGACAAGACCATGGAGGTAAAAACTTCTGGCGATTATGTAGAGCGCGGACAGAAAGTAAAAATTGTTCACATTGAATTAAATCAAATAACCGTTCAACCTATTAACTAAACAATATGGAATCAGAAGCATTACCATTACTCTTGCTCGTTTTCGGAGGGATTATTTTCTTCTTTATTTTTCTCTATTTCGTTCCGATCAGCCTCTGGATCACTGCCCTGTTTTCGGGAGTAAAAGTTGGTTTGTTTGAACTGATGTTTATGCGCATTCGTAAGGTGCCACCACGCATCGTTGTTGATTCACTCATCACAGCAACCAAGGCAGGTTTACATCTTACATCCAATGAATTAGAAACCCATTATCTGGCTGGGGGAAATGTACCGAATGTAATTCGTGCGCTTATCTCTGCCGATAAAGCAAACATCAACTTGAGTTTCAAACAAGCTACGGCTATCGACTTGGCTGGTCGTGACGTATTTCAAGCGGTTCAGATTTCAGTTAATCCTAAAGTAATCACTACACCAAAAGTAGCTGCCGTTGCTGCCGATGGAATTCAGTTAATTGCAATTGCACGTGTTACCGTTCGTGCAAGTATTGCGCAGTTAGTGGGTGGTGCTGGTGAAGATACAATCCTCGCCCGCGTTGGTGAAGGTATCGTTTCATCAATCGGTTCAGCTCGTTCACACAAAGAAGTGTTAGAAAGTCCTGATAAAATTTCAAAACTCGTATTGTCACGAGGCTTAGATGCCGGCACTGCATTTGAAATTCTATCTATTGATATTGCCGATGTAGATGTAGGCGCAAACATTGGCGCGAAACTTCAGATCGATCAGGCTACAGCCGATTTAAAAGTAGCTGAAGCAAAAGCAGAAGAACGCAGAGCGATGGCGGTTGCGCTCGATCAGGAAATGAAAGCAAAAGCAACAGAAGCACGCGCGAAAGTTATTGAGGCAGAAGCCGAAATTCCAAAAGCAATAGCTGCCGCTTTTGTAAATGGAAACTTAGGCATTATGGATTATTACAAAATGCAAAATGTTCAGGCTGATACTGATATGCGAAATTCTATTTCCGGCACTGGTAAAAGCTCAAGCGGGCCAAAGAAAGATTCCTAGTCGATTAATAATAATGCAAGGTAGCCGCGTCCAAAAAAGATGCGGCTATTTTTTTATTTCATTTGCATCCATGGTGATTTTTTTAACGCCAAAAAAGAATCGGTAGAAGCATCAAAAGAAATTCCATCATACACTAGTGGAATCGTACTGATGCCTTGTAATGTAATGACACCGTATTTTCCATCGCGTTCAATAATAACATAACCATCTGAAGCATAATCAAGATGATGGTATTTTGGATTGATCCAAACCTTGCCTTGGATATCGGCCAAGCCAATTAAATTTTGTTGTTCGATTAAAACGTATGCGTCTCGTAACAATTTAAGATGACTATATCGAGTAGGCAGAATTTGTTTACCATTCAGATCAATCAATCCGTACATTCCTTTTTGCTTTACCATGGCAAAACCATTTTCGAAAGAAGATACTTCCTCATAAGTAGGTTGAATAGCAATTTTATCTTCATGGTTAATAAAGCCCCATTTGCCCAAAATTTTAATAGCCGCTAAGTTTTGTTGAAACGGTTTAATACCATCATACCGATTGGCAATGCGTAACCTCCCACGTGAGTCAACAAAACCATACTGACCATTTTTTTGAATACCCCGAAGGCCTTCTGTTTCCGGAAAAATCTTTTGAATTGATCCTTCCGGTTGAACCTGACGATTAACAATAACACCATTCAAATCAATTTCCCAAACGGTTCCGGATGGAAGATATTCGAACATCATTCCGGCTCGAACTTCAATTTTGTTTTGGGTGAAATAGATTACATTACCATCAATCGATTTTAAATAAGTCTGTGTAGGTGCGAATTCCAGAAACCGGTCTTTGCCTACAATTTCTAATTTATTAGATCGTGGTGTTACCAGCCATTCCTCTTTCAGACTAATGATTCCATATTGATTGCGGAACTTCACTACAACATTTCCTTCATATACCTGAAGAAGCGAATCATAAGCACACGCAATTATTTCAGTACCCAACGAATTTATACCTCCAAAGAAATTTCGGTTCAAGACAGGAAAAAAACTTCCGTTGAAATATCCTATGCTTTCATACACTTTATTGCTCAGTTGAACCCCCAGAGAATCCAATAATGTCCAACTGCTTTTTCCGTCTACTTTATTTCGTGCGATTAAAAAATCACCATCTCGTTTCAAGTCGTTGAACTTTGGTGCCAGCAATACTGAACCATCTTGGCGAACAAGGCCAAACTTTCGACCCAGGGAAAATATGGCTTTCCCTTTTTTAAAATTGCCGAGATAATCAAAACGTATTGAGGTAATCGGTCTAAGTTGATTGTCAGTCAATGTGATTTTTCCTGCAGTCTTAATCTGGAATAGATTTTTTCCAATTGAAGCAATTGAATCCGCACGAAGCTTTTGCTTTATTGTTGCGTTGCCGTCCAGAAAAGACCATTCGTTCGCACCTCGCGCATAGACTTTCCCGTCATCATTAATTTTTATTTCCCGATAGATCGCCTCAATCTGCACTGAGCCTTCGCGATCAATCAATCCCTGCTGAAGGTTCTGATAAATGATTGCCGTGTTTTGTTTGAAAGTAGAAAGACTATCGATGTTAAATTCTGTGATCTGCTTTCCGTTGTCAGTAAATAGCGCAGTCTTTTTGTCAAAATTTTCAATCGCATAACGAAGGGAGCCAAGTGGCTGGATGTTTTTATATTGTTGTGGAATCAGTGTTCTGTTGGTAAGGTCAATCAGTCCGTACTTAAATTGATTACCTATTTTGGTAAAGACAATTGCACGAAGAGATGAGATTTTTATACCATCATATTCGAACGGAATAATTTCTTTTCCCGAAAGAGATACACATCCGGTAACGGTGCGAAGTGATAAAGTCGATTTCTTTCGTGCAATAATTAAAGATGCATCGCCCGGAAAAATTTCTTCAAATTCAGCCTTTGTAATGCGGTGATTGCTCAGATTGATTAATCCCCAATGACCATTGGATTTATAACCCGTAACATCGCCAAGCGTAGAAAAAGTATCATCACTCCAGCCCAAGGCTTCATGTTGAGCAGGTATTAAAACCTTGCCCTGGTCATTTTTAAGCCCAACCTTTCCATTCTCCTCAAAAACACTGTACTGGGCAGCAGTGGAAAAAAATGAGATCAATAAACATCCAAAAAAACAGCTCGCACACTTCATCTGACTGCAAAGTTAGAAGGGAGAATGAAATGAATGGAATTTTTGTGAACTTTGAAACCAAATGTTATCCGTTAATGGTTAAAGGTTAATTGTCTTAAACCTCAATTAACCGCAACCCATTCACGGTTAACCATAATTATTAACATATTCTGAACATGTACATCGAACAACTATACACGAACTGTCTGGCCGAAGCAGCTTACTATATAGAATCAGAGGGCGAGGCGGCTATTATTGATCCGCTCCGTGAAACGGAACCGTATATCGAACTCGCTCAAAAAAGAAACGCCAAGATCAAATACGTTTTCGAAACGCATTTTCATGCTGACTTTGTTTCCGGACATCTTGACCTGGCACGAAAGGTAAATGCACCGATCGTTTATGGTCCATTGGCCAACACACAGTACAAAGTTTACAATGCCAAGGATGGTGAAGAGTTTACTTTAGGCAAACTGAAAATCCGCGTGTTGCATACTCCGGGGCACACACCCGAATCGTCTTGCTACCTTCTGCTGAATGAAGAAGGAAAGGAACACGCCATCTTTACGGGAGATACATTATTTGTTGGCGATGTTGGTCGACCCGACTTATTGGATGGTGTAATGACCAGCCAGGAATTAGCGAGCATGATGTTTGATTCGCTCACTAAAAAGATTAAAACATTGCCTGATCAGGTTATCGTTTATCCGGCCCACGGTCCAGGTTCTGCGTGCGGAAAAAATATAGGTAAGGAAACAGTCTCTACCATTGGCGAACAAAAGAAATTCAACTACGCCCTGAAAGACATGAGTCGTGAAGAATTTATTTCGAAAGTAATAGATGACATTCTTCCTCCTCCACAATATTTCTTTGAAGATGCACGCATCAACAAGGAGGGTTATGAACCAATAGAAGACGTTATTCGTGAAAACACAAAACCATTATCGTTGGGTGAATTTAAAAAAGTAGTAAATGCCGGTGCAACCATTCTTGATACACGCAATGCTGATGAATTTGAAAAGGGATTTATCCCTGGCTCAATCAACATCGGACTCAATGGACAATTTGCAGTTTGGGTAGGAACGCTTATTGACATTCGCAAAGATCTTGTGTTGATAACGGATACCGGAAAAGAAAGCGAAACCATTTTGCGGCTTGCCCGCGTTGGCTACGAAAAGATTGCTGGTTATTTAGAGGGTGGTGTGAAAAGTTTTGACGGAAAATTAGAAACCGTTAAGTCGATTACCGCAGAAGAGATGAAAACCGAAATGCAAAAAGGCATTGATGTATTGGATGTACGCAAACCTGGAGAATGGAATGTTAGTCACTTGAAAGATGCGACCTTCTTACCGCTTTCGGATTTTCCGAAAAATTTAGAAGGTATGGACAAATCGAAAACCTACATCGTTCACTGTGGCGGAGGTTATCGTTCCATGACCGCCATTTCCATTATGAAAAATCACGGCTTCCAAAATCTGATTAATATTTACGGAGGCTTTAGTGCTATGCAGCAAGCCGGGCTGGAAGTTGTTACCGAGGAATTGGTTAATGGTTAGTTCAATTCATTTATAAGATGAATCAGCTCTCAAAACTTTTTCTGGGTATCCTTTTACTTATTGGAACAACGATTACCACTAGCTTCTCACAAGCTTTTAAAAATGCGGACGAAGCTTTTTCAAGCGCTTCATCAGCAAACAAAAAAGTATTGCTTGTTTTTTCCGGATCAGATTGGTGCGCACCTTGTGTTCAACTTGAAAATAAAATTCTATCAACGACTACATTTATAGATTTCGCTGACAAGAATCTGGTTATTATACATGCTGATTTTCCGCAACGGAAAAAATTGTCAAAAGAAATACAATCACAAAATGATGCGTTGGCGGAGCAATACAATCCAACAGGAGAGTTTCCGGAAATTGTTTTACTTCGTTCTGATAAATCAGTTGTAAAGAAATTGTCGTACAACAATCAATCAACCGATGAATTTATAAACGAGATCACTCCCTACCTCTCCAAATGATTTCGCAAGAGCGATGTGAATGTAAGAAGCAAGTCCGGTTAATGGGATCTTCTTTTGAATTCATCATCGTAGAAAAAGAAGAGGTAGGCTATGAACTTATTGAAATAGCAATTGCTGAGGTCAAGCGCATTGAAAGTTTACTTACTGAATTTTCTACCTCCTCGCAAACATTCCATATCAATCAATCAGCGGGAATAAAATCAGTCCCAGTAGATGAGGAGGTTTATGCTATCATCAAACGGAGCAATGAACTTTCCAAACTCACTCAGGGAGCCTTCGACATTTCAGCAGTAGCTCTTCGGAAATTATATAATTTCAAAGGCCATGATTTTTCGTTTCCTGATGAGAATCAAATCAGAAATACCTTAGATGTGGTTGGTTACACTAAAATTAATCTGTCAATACCAAACGAGGTCTATTTAACAAAACCTGGAATGCACATCGCCTTCGGTGCTGTTGGAAAAGGATATGCGGCAGATCGTGTAAAAAAAATCTTACTTGAAAAAGGAGTAGGGCATGCCGTGATCAATGCTAGTGGAGATTTAACTGCGTGGGGTAGTCGGTTAGATGGTACTCCATGGAAAGTAGGTATCGCTAATCCCAACAATCCATCCAACATGATGGCGTGGCTATCTATTGATAACGCTTCTGTCGCTACCTCTGGTGATTATGAACAATTCTTCGAACGGAAGGGCGTTCGCTACTCCCATACCATCGATCCAAAAACAGGACATCCTGTACAAGGCATTAAAAGTGTTACCATATTTGGTCCGAGAGCGGAATTGTGTGACGCACTCGCCACTGCCGTTACCATCATGGGTGTTAAGGTAGGATTACATTTTCTTGAACAACTACCAAACACGCACGGAATCATTGTAAATGATCGGAATAAAATTTTTACTTCACGATATTTGAAATGGAATAATCCTCAACCTCATGAATAAGACTCTCCTGAAATACTTAGCTCTCGTCATTACTGCCCTTGCGACACTGTCGTGTGAAAGTGTAAAGCCTTATCAACGAGTTTATCTGAATGACTATGAAATGAAACCAGGTCAACCCGGTGCCCGAAGTTTTGAAGAGAGCATTCAAGTTTATCGCGAAGGTGCATCAGGCGGTGGAAGTAGCAAAACCAGTGGTGGGTGTGGTTGTAATTAATGTAGTGTGAAGAAGCATTACGTCCTCATTGGTTTATTAGCAGCATCTCTTACCTCAGCAGGTCAGCGATTAGATAGCGCTTACAAAAAACAAGTTCTTTCTAAAACCGATGTGCAAGTCATGTTTTCGTATTACACTCAAGACAACGATCATTCTGCAGTAACAGGAGGTATTGGAACAGAAAGTCTTCAGGTATATTCGCCTCAAATTTTTATCAATCATCAAAGTGATTCATTCAACACAATTCACATCGATGGTGGCGTTGATATTATCAGCTCTGCATCTACCGATAACATTGACTTTGTTGTTTCGTCTGCATCGAAAGTAGATGCACGTTCGCATATAAATGTTGGCTATAATCGATTATTGTGCGATAAACAAAATCGAATCGGTGGCAATCTGGTGTATTCTATTGAATCTGATTATACCTCGCGCGGTGGCGGATTAACATGGAGCAAAGTTAATCCCGATCAAACACGTGAAGTGTCAGCCAATGTTCAGGTTTTTTTTGATGACTTGCGGTGGGGAAGATTTGAAGGTGGTAAACCTGTCAAATTAATTTATCCTGTTGAGCTGCGAAATAAGGAATGGTTTGATTCATTTAAACGTAATTCATTTAATTTCTCATTTGGTATTTACCAAACAATAAATCGCAGAATGGCATTGGGAATTTATCCCGGTCTGTCGTATCAATCAGGTGAATTGGCCACACCTTTTCATCGTGTATATTTTACAGATAATTCTGAACGCGTTGAGAACCTTCCTGAAAGCCGATTAAAAATTCCGATCGGTGTTCAACTCAATTCTTTTTTAGGAAGTCGTTGGATACTTCGTTCTTACTATCGGATTTATTGGGATGACTTTGGAATTGTGGCGCATACCTTTTCAATCGAATCTCCAATCAAAGCTATGAGAGTGTTAACGTTCACTCCATTCGTTCGACTGTACACACAGACCAAAGCAGATTATTTCAAGCCTTACAAACAACACGACATTCGCCAACAATTCTATACATCTGATTATGATTTGTCGGGATTCACAAGTTACAAGACCGGTATCGGAATTCGTTACGCACCATTCAATGCCCAACATCGCTTTACCTTTAAAGAAGTTGAATTGCGTTACGCTTATTACAAGCGATCAGATGGTTTGGCTGCTCATATGATTACTACTTACTTTAGTTTTAATAGTCAGAAGAAAAGGAAATGATTTAGAATTTTATTGATTATGAGCGGTTTCATTGAATTTATCTCCCTTTTGAAAAATCGAACCTGAAACCTTTAACCTTTAACCATTTCTCCAACATTACTATATTTGATAACCATCCTTATCCTTATGAGAAAAATCTTCGTCCTTACCTCCATTGCTGTTTCAGCGCTTCTTATTTTTTGGGCCATCTACTGGACCTGGGCATTACTTGGTTTCTTAATTGTTGCACCGTTGGTAGTAATGGGTGTTGAGGATATGATTCAAACAAAGCAATCCCTGAAGCGAAACTTTCCTTTATTAGGAAGACTTCGATACGTCTTCGAAGATTTACGTCCGAAGATTCAGCAATACTTTGTTGAGTCGGATACAGACGGCTCACCTATTAATCGTAACGATCGATCTGTCATTTATCAACGAGCGAAAAAACAAGTTGATACTACACCCTTTGGAACACAGCTTAATGTATATGCCGAAGGATACGAATGGATGGGACATTCCATTGTGCCTGTTGATTTTCACAAGATCAATCATCACCCACGTTGTCTGGTGGGTAATAAAGATTGTAAACAGCCCTACTCTGCCAGCTTATTGAATGTATCGGCCATGAGTTTCGGTTCGCTTAGCAGCAATGCCGTTGAGGCACTGAATGCAGGTGCAAAAATTGGGAGCTTTGCTCATAATACCGGGGAAGGTGGTTTGAGTCCATATCACTTGAAAAATGGTGGTGACGTTATCTGGCAGGTTGGTACCGGATATTTTGGCGCGCGCGATGAGAATGGAAATTTTTCTGGTGATGTTTTTAAGATAAATGCGCTGAAGCCTGAAGTAAAAATGATTGAAATAAAACTTTCACAAGGAGCGAAACCCGGACATGGTGGTATTTTGCCAGCGGCTAAAAATACACCGGAAGTAGCCGCCATACGAGGAGTGAAAGCCGGTACCACAGTTTACTCGCCTCCTTTTCACAGCGCTTTCTCTACACCGAAAGAGTTGGTATTATTCATTAAAAAATTGCGCGAACTATCCGGTGGAAAGCCGATTGGGTTTAAGCTATGCATTGGCCGCAAGAGTGAGTTTATTTCCATTTGCAAAGCCATGGTAGAACTCGATATCTATCCAGACTTTATTACGGTTGACGGAGGCGAGGGAGGAACAGGAGCTGCACCACCTGAGTTCTCAAACTTTGTCGGCATGCCCTTGCTGGATGGGCTTTCTTTTGTGGCGAACATGCTACAAGGTTTTGATATCAAAAAGCATATTAAAATTATTGCATCCGGAAAAATTCTTACCGGTTTTCAAATGGTGCGCGCCATCGCGTTGGGTGCTGATATGTGTAACAGTGCACGTGCTATGATGATGGCATTAGGATGTATACAAGCATTAGAATGCAATAAGAATACTTGTCCTACTGGTGTTGCTACTCAGGACCCTTACTTTATGAAGGGATTGGTAGTGGAAGATAAAAAAGTTCGCGTAGCCAACTATCACAAAAATACAATTGAAAGTTTTGTAGAGCTGATTGGAGCATCTGGTTTAGACAATCCAGAGAAATTGAATCGTCATCAAATTACACGCAGAGTATTTATGAATGAGGTACGAACGTTCGAAGAGATCTATCCTTCTGTTCCGGTAGGCTCCATGCTAAGCGAAACCATTCCAGCACCGTATGCAAATTCATTTAATTCAGCAAGTGCAGAGAAGTTTTAAGATGATTTAATAAAATAATGTTGTTGGTTTAGTAAAAGGCATGAATGACTTTGTAACGATATCAATCTTTGACGACTACATTACGGCCAATTTTGAAAAGCAAAAGCTGGAGGAGAATGAAATACCTTGCTATCTGGCGGATGAAAATACCATTACAACAAAATGGATTCTCAAAAATGCTTTAGGTGGAATTAAGCTAAGAGTTCCGAATGATTATGTGGAACAAGCAAAAAAAATATTAGCAGAGAAAATTGAAGCGGCTCAAATTGACCATACGATAGATTCGATTCACAAGGACTTGATTTGTCCACAATGTGGCTCGAATAACACAAGGACCGAAAAATTTTCAAAATCTTCAATTGCCTTATCCTGGCTATTGCTCGGTTTTCCAATATCAATTAGTATCAACCGGCAGAACAGATGCTTCTATTGCGAAAACAAATGGGATTCTTGAGTAAAGGTGAATTTAACGGTCAAAACTCCTCTACATTCCTCAAACTATCATGAAGTTTTATAAGCTGATCTTGTAAGGATTTTATTTCTGATCTATCCTTCGCTATATCTCCCTCCATGGTCATGTTTTCTTTTTCCATGCCGTCATTTCTGATTCTAAGTTTTGCGGCATCTGAATCTCCACTGTTTATTTTCTTGTTATTGTCCAGCATCGACTTCTTATTCTTTTCGATCTTCTTTTCGTCTGACGCAATTTCTTCCTCTTTATTCTCAAGTGTTTTTTGGAGCTCTTTTATTTTTTTGTTGTAATAATCCTTGTAGTGAAATTTTACAAAACTCTTCACCAGTTTCTCCCCTCTTTCAAATTCATCTGAATAGAGCTTGCTACCAAAATGAATGTCATACCCAGGACTAAAGGTAAATGCTACGGCCGTTCCGCCAGATTCAGGTGTGAAAAAGGTTCGCTGATCAATGCGCAGGCCAGACATCTCGTTGAGTTGTACTTTATCGACCATCATCATGGTCTTACTTTCCTTGGAAACCTTAAGGTTAAGCACCTCCTTCATAAAGTCATCGTATGATTCCATGCAATCATCAGGCTCTTGATCAAGATGAGCAACCCAGGCTTCAACATCCTTTCCTTCCTGATTTTTGATTGTCTTCGTTTCAACCTTCAATTGTTGAGCTGAACTCACTACAGCAACCAGGACGAATGCGAGAGTAGATAAATAGGTTTTCATAAAACTGGGTTTACGATCAAATGTAAAAGAATAAGTGCTGTGCGGAAAGCTTGACGTTCGGAAAAAATTGACGGTCTGGCGAATAAAGTATAGCTTTGTCAAACTTTTCATACGTGATTCGAAAGTTCTTTCCCCGCGACAAAAACTACATTCTCGAACAGGCACAACTCGCCCAGAAAGATGCCTTGCTGCAATACCTTGTCGACTTCGTGAAAGTAGAGTATATGCTTCGTTGCAATCCATTAGGTTTGGCAGATGAAACCTCACAAAAAGTACAGCAGCACAGTAGTTCCGATATGAGTCATCTCGAAGAATTTTACCTGGCACTTGCAGGTGTATTCCGCTTTACCTTCTATGGCGATAATCAATTAGAATTTGGATTCGATGGCCGCGATGACAGCGAACGTTATAAGGAAGAATGGGAAGCTGCGTATAAAAGTTGGGTAAAAGAGTTTTGCAAGCATGAGAACTTCATCCGCGCAGTCCTGGAACTTACGGTTTTCTACCCGGAAGAATACACCCCTCAGATGGTTGGCCTAAGACTCAGTACCTTCATCACTAAATTTTTTGAAGTAAAGATTGATCCTCAAAAAGGCATCTTAAAAAAAGCGCAGGCCTAAGCCATTTTGATCTCAGAAATCTCCTGATAGCATTCCTAAATATTTTGGCTGACGATCTTATCGTTGAATCACAAATTCTTTAAAGCCAACGACAGTACCTTCCTTCACTAAACAACTCTCAACCTTCGCCATCCTTGGTCCATGCTTACACCATGCAATGAATTCACTTAGTTGCGCTTCGCTTCCTTCGGCTTCAGCATATAAACTACCATCCAACTCATTTCGCACAAATCCATTAATGCCTGTTTCTTTTGCTTTCTCCTGAGTGGATGCTCGAAAAAAAACGCCCTGAACTTTCCCTTTTACCAAAATAGAAATGTGCTTGATCATAATCAAAGCTACAAAACATGAATAAATGAATATTGATTTCTGAAATATTCACTTGCCAGATTTCTTTTTATTACCCAGGAACACTGGTACTCTCCAAACGATCTTTTCTAACTTTCCTTTTTTGATGAACCCAGTCTGGCCACGATGAATGATCTTCAGCATCATAAATTCTGATGTTCTGATGTCCGTCCGGTATTAATAATTCCTGCGCTCTGCAGTTTAAAATTTTTGCTGCTACCTCTACACCCGAATTTGTTGCTCCTCCCACGCCATGCGATAATGTACTCGCTCCACATAAGAAAAGATTCTTAATCTCAGATTTAGCTTGAAATGAGAATGGACCTATTTGTTTAAAAGTCTTTTCAGTTCCGTAAACATTTCCATTTGTACTCTTAATATAATATTCGTTTGTCTTGGGTGTGCCAAGTTCCACTTGTACAATATTTTGGCTTGCCTTCGGAATCACTTTCTCAAGACTGTTTAATAGTTTTTCAGTGATTCTTTCTTTGTATTGAAGGTAAGCATTACCATGATAATCTTCCTTCTTATTAAATTCATTAAAGCTGTTGTACTCAATAAACGTTACCACTTCAAGATTGTGATATCGTCCATTAAAACTGGCGGGATCTTTCAATGTTGTGCAGCTAATAAACACAGCTGGAAACTCATTGTCTTCTATTATTTCTTCAGCTGTTAATTCTTGAAATATCGTATCAAGATTTTTATCCTTTAACATCCAGATATTTCCTGAATCCATTCCAGCCTTTGCAACATCAAGATCCAGAGTGATAAACAGGATCAACGATGTTACCGAGTATTTGGTCTTAGAAAGTTTTCTTAAAAGTTTCGTACTGAGATTTTCTTTGCCTACTAAATTCAAATAGGTAGTTGATGGATCAGCATTTGAAACAACTGTTGGGGCGTAAATCTGTTCACCTCCTGATAACTCAACTCCAATGGCTTGATTGTTCTTAACTAATATTTTCGAAACATTTTGTTTTGTTCTGATTTCACCACCATGCTTCTTAACAGCTTGCGTCAAGGCTTTAACAATACCTCCCCCTCCTCCAAGTGGATAAAAAGCACCATTAAAATAATGATACATCACCGTACAATGAACAGGAAAGCTGGCGCGATTAGGAGGTAGCCCATGATCTCCACATTGAATGTTTAACACCGCCTTCAACATTGGATCTTTGATATGCCAGTCTATTACTCGTTTTAAACTGAACAATCCATATTTACCCATGTGTCTTGTTCTAAACGGAATGGTAATAGCATCCCAGAAACCATTCATCTTTGGAATGAGTTGTATCTGATCGCTCACATCCCGAACAAGCTTTAAATATTTCTTTAGTCTTTTACTTTCCTTTGGGAACCGAACGGATAAACTTTTGTGCAATGCATCTATGCCGGCTGGCATATCAATTTTTTCATTTTCAATCCAACAGTGTTCGTAGCCTTTTGTATTCATTCGAAAAAACACAAGCTCATTGGCAACACCTAACCCTTCGTATAATCTACTAGTAGATTGTCCTTTATCAAGCAAGCCGATATAGTGAACTCCCGGACAGAACCGCTGTCCTTTTAAGTTAAAACTATGACACCAGCCACCCGGAACATCGTGCTGCTCCAGAACCAAAACTTTTTGCCCTGCCCTTGCCAGGCAAATAGCGGCAGCCAGTCCGCCTGCACCCGATCCGATAATGATGGTATCAAACTCGTTCATTCAGAACAAGGTAGTGAATGTATTTGTGGATGTAACTCAACATTAAAGAAATGTGAATAGGTATAGCGTTACCTAAGGCATTATAAAAAACCTAGTGCACTTGAGAATCTAGTGACAAGCAATAGGATCAATAAAAAAATCAATTGTTATTTTTTATTCGCCAGATACACTCCAACCAAAATGGCAATCATCCCAATGAAATGACCGATGAACAATTGCTCACCATCCAACACTCCCCACATTACTGCTACAATCGGCATAATGTAAGTAACTGAACTGGCGAATAGAGGAGTAGAAATTTTTAGAAGCTGAGTAAAAAGAAGATTGGCGATTGCTGTACTCATCAATGCCAAAACTGCGATGTATCCAAAAGCTTTCCATGCTCCCGGTGCTTCAACAAGCTTTGTTGTAAAATCGGTGAAGCCAAAAAGATAAAGCATTGCGAATGGTCCGGTGAGAATAAGTGCTACACTTGTGATGGTGATTGAATTGATGTTATGAACTCTAAACTTCAACCAGTTGAGGTTGGCACCATAAAGTGCGCAAGCCAATACAATCAACAACGCATAAATATTAAAGCCACTGATGGTTGCAGATGATCGTGAAAGGGCCAGGATAACCGCTCCAGCAAAACTGATTACAATTCCTAACAAGGCATATCCTTTAAATCTTTGACTAAAAAAAATCGCTCCTAAAATCATAGTCCAAACAGGAGAGAGTGTGTTTAGTATTCCAGCCACTGAACTTTCTATTTTCGTTTGTGCCAATGCGAATAGAAAAGCCGGAATAAAAATTCCCATCATGCCCGAGATAAACAAATTGAAGTAATCGGTCTTGCTCAATTCTTTAAAACGCAATAGGGCAAAAGGTAAAAGAAAAATAGTAGCAGCAGAAACGCGCAACGCACCCACCTCATCGGGAGAAAATACTTTTAATCCCTGCTTTATGAGAATGAATGAAGTTCCCCAGATAAGTGAAAGAACGGTTAATAAAATAATGGAGGTGGCGCGATTCTGATCAGGCATAAAAAAATACAAAACGCTTTTTAAGAGGTAAAAAAACAAACGTTATGATCTACGCATCAAATCGCAAATCAATAGTCAACAATCAATCATCACAAATATTATTTCTCTAAACTGAAATCAACATACCTGCATAAGTCTCAATCACCTCATCGAGTATGGCATAAACTTCTTCCGCAGTTTCAACTTCAACGAGCTTTGTGCGGAATGGTTTAAAATCAGGAATACCTTTAAAATAGTTTGTATAGTGTCTGCGCATTTCAAAAATACCCAGGCGCGGACCTTTCCATCGCATAGAAAAATCGACATGCTTCTTTGTTACACGAACACGCTCGGCCATATCCGGTGCGCTGAGTTTGCCTCCGGTTTGTAAAAAATATTTGATCTCGTTGAATATCCATGGATAACCAATCGCTGCACGACCTATCATTACCCCATCAACACCATAACGATTTTTATATTCTAATGCTTTTTCAGGAGTATCAATATCGCCATTGCCGAAAATCGGAATGTGCATGCGTGGATTTTCTTTGATCTTCCCGATCAAAGTCCAATCGGCAGAGCCTTTATACATCTGCACACGTGTGCGTCCATGAACTGTTAATGCTTTAATGCCAATGTCTTGCAGGCGCTCGGCAACTTCTACAATATTTTTGGTGTGATCGTCCCACCCCAAACGGGTCTTGACTGTAACGGGAAGATGAGTAGCCTTTACAATTTCGGCCGTCATGCTCACCATTTTTGGAATATCCTGAAGCAAGGCAGCACCTGCCCCACGACATGCCACGGCTTTCACCGGACAACCATAATTAATATCAATCAAATCGGGGTTTACTGAGGTGGCAATCTCTGCCGATTGCACCATGTTACCGATATCGCCTCCAAAAAGCTGGATGCCAATAGGGCGCTCATATTCAAAAATATCCAGCTTCTGACGGCTTTTTGCCGCATCTCGAATCAGGCCTTCAGAGGAAATGAACTCCGTATACATTAAATCAGCCCCACCCTCCTTGCAAACGGCACGAAAAGGCGGATCACTCACGTCTTCCATGGGCGCGAGGAGTAGCGGAAAATCACCTAGTTCTATTTGACCTATTTTTGCCATATTAGCGCGCAAATTTAACCAGTATTTGTGGATTAACCTTATGCTGAGTTGAACTGAACAGATGACAGATTTAGAAAACGAAGTAAACCAACCATTTCAAACAATAAGGCCGAAGCCATTTGCTGTAATTGCCGTAACGCTGGCAGCTGCTGTGTTGATTGGGTTTCAATTGATCGGTCCACTGATCGGATTCTTTCTTTATGCACCATTTTATCCCGGTGATTTAATGAGCATGACCGAAGGAATACAAAACCCAATGCAACATCCAGAAATGAAAATGCTATTGTTTGTGATGCAAGGTGTTGGAGCTTGCTTTGGATTGATACTAATACCTTTCTTTATCCGCAAGTGGAGCCAAACTGAAGAGAAGATTTTAAAACAACCATTTCACATTCTTCCTTTCATATTGGTGATTATCGTTGTTATTGTTTTCATGGGATTGAATTCAATTTTTATCGAGTGGAATCAAAATTTCAAATTTCCTGAAGCACTAAGTGGATGGGAAGAGTCTTTGCGTTCGATGGAAAATCAACTCACGGAGCTTACAACCTACCTCACTACTTTCGATTCAACTTCTCAAGTCATCATCGCCTTTATTGTAATTGCCATATTACCTGCTATCGGTGAAGAACTTGTGTTCAGAGGAATTTTACAGAAAGAATTATTTCGAGGTACAAAAAATATTCATCTCTCCATCTGGATTGCTGCAGCTATCTTCAGTGGTATACACATGCAGTTCTATGGATTTGTTCCCCGCATGTTGTTGGGCGCTCTATTTGGCTACCTCTATCATTGGTCTGGAAATTTAACATTATCCATGCTCGCGCATTTTGTGAACAATGGGGTTACTGTAATTGCATTATATCTTCATCAGCAAAAGATGATCGATATTGATATTGAAAGTACGGAGTCTGCACCTTGGCAAGCCGTACTCTTCAGTGCTATCTTTACAGCTGTGTTACTTTACACTTTCAGAAAATTCTATCAGCAAAAAAATCTAACGACATCTGCGTGAGCTCACCTTTATCCAAATACAATAATCTTACTCAACGTATTATCACAGGTCTGGCAGGTTCTGCGGGAGTAATTACAGCAGTTTGTTTTAGCGAGTGGACTTACTTTGTCGTCTTTTTCATTCTTGCTCTTTTTACATTGCGTGAATTTTACAAGTTGGTGGGCTTGGATGGAATGCTTCCACTCAAAACCTTTGGTACCATCTGTGGTCTTTTCATTTTCACTCTTTCGTTTTTGATTGAGGATAGAACCATTTCATGGATCTCCTGGCGATATTATTTTCTCGTGTTTCCCATGATGTCCCTTGTGTTTGTGATTAAGCTTTACAAAAAGTTTGATCGTAAGCCCTTCACGAATATCGCCATTACCCTTGTGGGGATTTTTTATGTAGCCGTTCCAATTGCATTATTGAACATTGCCGCATTCGAAAACGGAGAATACAACTTTGAAATCATTTTTGGATGCCTCTTCATTCTATGGGCCAGTGATACCGGTGCCTATTTTGCAGGTACATTTTTCGGCAAACGAAAATTATTCGAACGTATCTCGCCAAAAAAATCATGGGAAGGTTTCTTTGGAGGTGCTGCTCTTGCATTAGTATTCACATATGGTATCGCCTACTATTTTCACAGCCTTGCATTTTGGCAATGGGCTGTAGTCGGTATCATCATCATCATCGGTGGAACACTGGGAGATCTTGTAGAATCACTTTTAAAACGCAGCATCGAAATAAAGGACTCAGGCGATAGTCTTCCTGGCCACGGTGGTTTTCTCGATCGCTTTGATGGCTTGCTCATCTCTGCTCCTTTCATTGTTGCCTTCTTAGAAATATTTTGAGTTACGTTGCTAACGTTGATTGTGTATCTTGTACCTAATCCGTGCACGATTAACTATTCACTTTTATCGGACCAATGAATATCGCTGCATACATTGAGCATACCAATCTAAGTCCCACACTTACTATCCGTGAAATTGACAAGCTCGTTGAAGAAGCAAAACAATTCGGTTTTTTAGGAATCTGTGTACCACCGTTCTGGGTAAAGCGCGCGCAACGTGAAATAGGGAAAGAAAAAATTATTTTAGTGACAGTAGCCGGCTTCCCCTTAGGCTATAACATGACCGAAACCAAACTCGATGAAATGAAGCGCGCTATCGATAACGGTGCTGACGAAATCGATGTAGTTTGGAATATCTCTTCTTTCAAAACCGGCATACCTTGGACGAAAATTGAAATCGCAAAATGCAATAAGCTAGCACACGATCATCAAAAGATTGTAAAAGTAATCATTGAGACTGCGTATCTTTCAGAAACCGAACTGGAACAGGCTTGTAAACTATGTGCTGATGCCGGTGCGGATTTTGTAAAAACTTCTACCGGCTTCGCACCCAGCGGAGCCAAAGCAGAAGATGTAAAACGAATGAGAGAATTTCTTCCACACCATGTAGGTATCAAAGCTTCAGGCGGAATTAAAACGCTTGAACAAACACTAGCCTTAGTCACTGCAGGTGCTGTTCGAATCGGAACTTCTTCCGGCATTGCTATCCTCAACGAATCTACCACCAAACCCTGATTACATAATGAGTTCATTTTTAACCTCTGTTTTCCCAACGGAAAGTGAAATTCCTGAGCCCTACAAAATTACAAGCGCTATTGAACAGCGTGAGTATTTAATTGATGGCGAATTAAAACTGTGGCACGGAAATCTTAATCCGGTTTTAAGTCCGGTGTGTGTAAAAGATCGAGATACCTATTCTCAAAAAATAATTGGGAGTACACCGTTGCTTACAACGAAAGAATCACTTGAAGCTTTGGATGCGGCAGTAAAAGCGTATGAACTCGGCAAAGGACTTTGGCCAACCATGAGTGTAACCGACCGCATTGAGTGTGTGGAGAAGTTTCTTGCGGCTATGCGATTGAAACGAACTGAGGTTGTGAAGTTGTTGATGTGGGAGATTGGCAAATCATTAAAAGATTCAGAAAAAGAATTTGATCGCACGTGCGATTACATTGTTGATACGATCAAAGGATATAAAGAACTCGATCGCGTTTCAGCTAAGCTGATTGAAGAACAAGGCTTCATGGCGCAGATCAGACGTGTACCGATTGGCGTTGCACTTTGTATGGGCCCATACAATTATCCATTGAACGAAACTTTCACTACACTTATACCCGCACTCCTGATGGGAAATACAGTAGTGTTCAAGCCAGCTAAATATGGTGTGTTGCTGATTCGTCCGTTGTTGGAAGCGTTCCGCGATAGCTTTCCAAAAGGTGTAATCAATATTATTTACGGTCGCGGTCGCGAAACAGTTGGCGCTCTAATGGAGACAGGTAAAATAGATGTGTTTGCATTTATTGGCACTAACAAAGGAGCAAATGAATTGAAGAAGCTTCATCCAAAATTACATAGGCTAAAAGCCATTTTAGGATTGGATGCAAAGAATCCTGCAATTGTTTTATCTGATGCTGATATTGATAACGCAGTAAATGAATGTATCATTGGTTCTCTATCGTTTAACGGGCAGCGATGCACAGCATTAAAAATTCTTTTCGTTCACGAATCGATCATCGAAACTTTCGTAAAGAAATTTAATGAACAAGTAAAAAAACTAAAACCAGGCATGCCTTGGGATAGTAGCGTTGGATTAACTCCATTACCTGAACCCGGAAAAGTAGATTTTCTTCGCGACCTGGTTGACGATGCAAAAAAGAATGGCGCCAACATTGTAAACGAGAATGGTGGAGAATATTTAGAAACCTTTTTCTATCCCGCTGTACTCTATCCGGTAAATAGCAAAATGAAAATTTATACTGAAGAACAATTTGGTCCCGTGGTACCCATTGTATCTTTTTCAGATGATAACGAACCGATTGAGTATGTAGTGAACTCCAACTTTGGACAACAGGTAAGTATCTTCGGAACGGAGTCGAAACGCATCGCTAAACTCATGGATGCGTTTGTGAATCAAGTCGGTCGTATCAATTTAAATGCGCAGAGTCAGCGCGGACCAGATACATTTCCATTTAATGGAAGAAAAGATTCTGCTGAAGGCACTTTGTCGATTGCTGATGCTCTGCGTGTATTTTCTATCCGAACCATTGTGGCTACTAAAAATACAGATGAGAACATTCAAATCATTAGCAACATCATCCGCAACCGAGAGTCAGCCTTTTTAAGTACAGATTATATTTTCTAGGATTGAATGCTTTGTGAACCTTCGTGACTTGGTGTCTTTGTGGTTGAATCATTTTCGTCACAAAGACACCAAGTCTCAAAGAATCACGAAGTTAGTAACTCACGCCTTTGATCTTTCGGAATAAGGTAATTGCATTTCGATCGGTCAGTCCAGAAATAAAATCGATGACTTGGCGTAACATCAAATATATATTATCGGGTTGTTGAAGGATAGCTGCACGAATTTCTTCTGGCAATAACAATTGTAAGTTTTGATATTTTCTGGATTGTGTTCTCTGCATCAAATAAAAACCAGCTTTGGTAAATTCTTCCAGTAAGCCAGGCAAAACTTCATGTCCGGCAGCTTCAATCTCTACTACTTGTCGCGCACGGTAAATTTTTTCAACTGACACCTTAATAATTTCTTTCAATCCATTTTTAGATTGACAATGATCAGCTAATGCCTGATCGAATTTTCCGGAAAGAATATTTTCTTCGTTGTCCAAAAATAGAGAAGAACATTCATCCATCAAATCGCCAATGGCTAATGCACGCAGGTATCCAATCTTTTCCTGTTGACTCGCAAGATGGGGAAGCTTACCTAGTTTCGACTTATTTTTTGTGAGCACACCTTCAAATAAATTCCGTGCATCCTCATAACTCACCAATCCCAAACTACATCCATCCTCTAAATCAATAATGCTGTAACAAATATCATCGGCTGCTTCTACTAAAAAAGCTAATGGATGTCTGTTGGAAACATAATCTGAAGCTTGTATCAATTCGAGTTGGCTCGCCACCTCTTTAAAAATTTCTTTTTCAGACTGGAAGAATCCAAATTTCTTTTGACTGCGCTTCGATTTATCTCTTTGTGGAAATAATGAAGGACAAGGATATTTTGTGAACGCACCTAATGTCGCAAAGGTCAGCTTCAGCCCGTATTGATTTTTGTTGAGAATGCGAAAGCCTTGTGCATTACCTTCAAACTTAATCAGGTCGCTCCACTCTTCTTCACTCACTAAAGCTTTAAATGATTGTCCTTGCGGATGATGAAGAAAAAAATCGGAAATAGAATCCTCACCGGCATGACCGAAAGGCGGATTACCTAAATCATGCGCCAATGAAGCAGCCGCTACAATCGCACCAAAATCAAACAAAGAAAAATTTGAATTGAGTTCTGGGTGTCTTCTTAATATTTCTTCTCCAACACGTTTGCCTAGTGAACGGCCAACACTTGAAACCTCAAGACTGTGAGTTAGTCGTGTATGTACAAAATCCTGTTCGGGCAATGGATGCACTTGTGTTTTATCCTGAAGTCTGCGAAAAGGATGCGAGAAAATTATACGATCGTAATCTTGCTCAAATGCACTGCGCGATGGTTCAGTACTGATCACCGGTTTTTGTCCGGTGCGTTGAGAAGATAAGAGTTCATTCCACTTCATGAATATTCTATGGGACTAAGTTCAACAATGCTCAAAGGTACAATCCTTACTATTCTAAAAAATCATTACTCTTTCAATACAAAATCAATGCACATTACTGCTGCCAAGATAAGCTGACGCAGCGGATGATTCTCCGGCACCTCATTGCTGATTTGTAACATATAATTATCAGCGGAGGTAAACATCTCCTTACCCAAACCTGCCCACTTTTTTGTTACGGTGGCAAATTCTTTTCCGTCATTCGAAACAAAACGAAAATCCCAACTTGTCCACTTGCCTTTCAACATGCATAATGGACGCTCGCTTGCATCAAGCACTTCGAACTTACCTCCTATGCTGAAAAACTTTTGTTTGAATTTACCAATCACTATTTCATTTTCATCCAATACCTCTACAGTAGAAAGAAAAAAAGACACACCCCGTCTTACCGTCAATACCTTTTCACCAGTAGGTGTTTTAATTTCAATATTAAAAGGTGTCATGCGCTTATACTCTGTAAAGCGCAACATCTTCGTAAAGAAACCAAGATTCTCCTCGCGACAATTAAGCACAATTTGTTTTGTCTGCGGATCATGAATATCAAAGTTGCTGGCTGCTTTGAATATGGCCGTGTGTTCTTTTACGAAAAAGGTGTTTCTGTTTAGTGCTGAGTTCATTTGGTAAATGGATTATTTGGATTTCATCAATATCGGGTCCTGGTTCAATAACTTTGTTATGACACTGTATAATTCAGGGATTTCAATTTTAAATTGTTCGGATCGTTCGAAGAAATTCTCAACTGCCACAGCAAAGAACTCATGCGTGTTTGTGCAAGCGTAAGGTCTGAATACAGTATCACTCCAATCTACTGTCTCATTGCAAAACTGATGAGCAATTTGATCGAGGCGATTTAACAATGCATCATCAAAAAAGTGGTACTCCTCATTTCGAATAATATTCTCCAATCGCAAGGCATGCGCCATTTCATGCAAGCCCAGATTTTTACCATTGTCAGGATAGATAAACCCATCAACAAAACTTTGCCACGACAAAACAATAATACCAAACATCGGATTTACTTCTCCTTTATGAAATCGTTTTGTGATAGAGGAATAATAATCATTCGGGTAAACCAGAATCTTCCTAAAATGTCGCAGATAAATATTCGATAATCCAAAGGTAAGTTGAACGGCTGTGGCAGCAATGAGAACACGTCCTTCAACAGTCACTTCATCAATGTTACGCGGGATAAACCGCTTACCGTAAATGAAATTGCAAACCTTTCGTTCGAACCTTGCCTTGTTAGTCGCTGAGAGTTGCTGGTAATACGGAAAATATTTTTGAAGAATATCCTTATACTGTTTTGGAACGGGCAGCAGCTTCGTTTTAACGGGAGCTGCTGCGCAACCGGCATAGGTATAACTTTCTTTGATCTCGGACTTGAATTGAAAAAGGATCAGAACAACAGCACCTGAAATAATAATAACACTTACCATGTATTATTATATTCTTCGCAAGATGTTATTGATCGAGCACGATTCAATTAACTGTGCACGCACGTCTTCAATCTTCACACGCTCTTGTTTCATTGTATCGCGATCACGAATGGTTACCGTATTGTCTTCTAATGTTTGATGATCAATCGTAATACAATATGGTGTCCCAATCGCATCCTGGCGTCTGTAGCGTTTTCCGATTGCATCCTTCTCTTCATAGAAACACTTGAGATCGAACTTCAATACATTCATGATCTCCATTGCTTTTTCTGGAAGTCCGTCTTTCTTCATTAATGGAAGAATGGCCACTTTGTTTGGCGCAAGAGGTGCAGGTATTTTTAAGACAACACGCTCGCTTCCGTCTTCGAGTTTTTCTTCTGTGTATGATTTCGAAAGAATAGACAAGAACATGCGATCAAGACCAACAGACGTTTCTACCACATACGGTATGTAGTTTTTATTTTCCTCTGAATCGAAGTATTGTAACTTCTTTCCAGAGAATTTTTCGTGGCTCTTCAAATCAAAATCAGTGCGTGAGTGAATACCTTCCAATTCTTTAAAGCCTATCGGGAAATTGAATTGAATATCACACGCGGCATTAGCATAGTGTGCTAAATTCAGGTGATCGTGGTAACGATAGTTCTCAGCGCCAAGTCCTAATGCCTGATGCCACTTCATTCGTTTCTCTTTCCAGAATTCGTACCACTTCATTTCCTCACCTGGCTTTACAAAGAATTGCATTTCCATCTGTTCAAATTCCCGCATACGGAAAATAAATTGACGCGCTACAATTTCATTGCGGAATGCTTTTCCGATTTGTGCAATCCCGAAAGGGATTTTCATTCTCCCTGTTTTTTGAACGTTCAGAAAGTTTACAAAAATACCTTGTGCTGTTTCTGGTCGTAAATAAATCTTGTTGGCATCTTCAGCAACTGAACCCATTTCGGTAGAGAACATCAAATTGAATTGACGTACATCGGTCCAGTTTTTAGTTCCGGATACGGGATCAGCAATTTCTAAGTCAACAATGATTTGTTTCATAGCAGCCATATCGGCACTGTTCATCGCTGCCTTCATTCGCGCATTGGTATCATCAATTTTTTGCTGATACTCCATGGTACGCGGATTAGTTGAGATGAATTTCTCGCGATCGAAAGAATCTCCAAAACGCTTGGCTGCCTTTTCAACTTCTTTTTCAATCTTATCCTCCATCTTACTGATGGCATCCTCAATCAATACATCGGCACGATATCTTTTTTTGGAATCTTTATTATCCAACATCGGATCGCTAAACGCATCAACGTGACCGGACGCTTTCCATGTGGTCGGGTGCATAAAAATGGCGGCATCAATACCCACAATATTATCGTGGAGTAGCGTCATGAATTTCCACCAATATTCCTTGATATTGTTTTTCAGCTCGGCCCCGTTTTGCCCATAATCGTATATTGCGCTGAGACCATCGTAAATTTCACTTGAAGGGAAAATAAAGCCGTACTCCTTGGAGTGAGCTATTACATTTTTAAAAATATTGTCGTCCGGATTTGCCATAGGGGGCAAAGATAATATTAGTCGACAGTCTATAGACGGCTATGCGGTTTTTTTTGAAAATGGGCTGTTGCTTAACGCTCGTTCGGCAAGTAGCCGAAATTAATAATAGAGGTCTAGCTGGGTAATGTAACCGTGAAGGTCGCACCTTTGCCCGGTGATGATTCTAATTGAATAGATCCCGAAAGCTTGGTAATGGTTTCTTTAACAATGTAAAGTCCAAGGCCCGATCCTTCTGCGCGATCATTGGCGCGATAGAACATATCAAAAATTTTACCTTGATACTCCAACGCAATGCCAGGACCATTGTCGGAGACAGTAATAGCATTGAGTCCGTTGTTGCTAACATTAAAATTTACAGAGACAAATGGATTTGGATTTCGCTTGTCGTGATGCTTAATGGAGTTGCCTATCAAATTGCTCAGGATTATTTTCAATCGGGCCGGATCAGTCTCGATGGAAACATCTTGTGGAATATTGACCTGAAAGTCGATAGCATGCTGTATGTCCTCGATGCCAAAATCTTCCAAAATTTCATTCACCGTGCGATGAATGTTCACCGGCTGCTTGTTGATATCAATTCTTGAGTTCCGTGAGAAGTTAACAATGTCTTTGATCAAATCATCCAGGCGATTAACGCGTGAGTGGATCATATCCAGGCAACGCAAAATTTCACGTGGATTCTCAGACCGCTTTGCAATTGTTACTAATCCAAGAATAGAAGTTAGTGGAGAACGTAAATCATGTGATGCACTGTAAACAAACTGGTCAAGTTCAGCATTCGCTTTAGTAAGACATTGATTTTGTGATTCAATTTCTTTTTGTTTTTCCTTTAGTGCTTCTTCCGACTGAAAATTAACCTTAACCAAAACGTAAAGTATTAAACTGGCTGTAATGGTGACACATAAAAAATTAATGATCTGGTTAGAGTGAATGTACTCATCCGAATATTGTACAATGGGGACAATCGAAATATCAAATACAAAGGTCATCAAAAACCCAACCAGCGAAACCAATGAAAAAAAGAAAGCGGTTTTTCTGTTCTCAAAACCAAAGAGTGTATACGCTGCCAGGCAAATGACTAAGTAAAATAAATGCGCATCAGTTTGAAGAGCCGACTTTGACGATGATAAGAAAATAACAAGGTTTCCCGTCATCAATAAAATGAATTTGGCAATAAAATGTTTTCCATCGCGATTCAGTTTCCACGAAAAAAAACCTGCCAGGAGCAAAAGACAATAATATAAAACGGAATCATTCATTCCGTATAAGTAATCATACACAATGTAGAACGCACCGATACCTATACTAATAAAGGAAAGGTAGCCCGTGAGCAATGCTTGCTTGTATTCATTATTCGAACGAAGCTTTACATTAGTCTTTAAAAAAATTCCTCTTCCCGGCATGGCTATTTCTCTTACTTGTGTCAACTCACTTTTTACTTAGGCAGCTTTATAATAAAAGTAGAGCCAACACCCGGTGAGGATTCCAATTGAATGGATCCGGAAAGTTTTGCAAGCGCCTCCTTAACTATATATAAGCCAAGGCCAGAACCTTTTGATTCTTCGTTGGCGCGATAAAACATATCGAAGATTTTATTGTGGTACTCCGGAGCAATGCCTTGTCCGTTATCTTCAACCTGAATAGAGAACACACCACCATTAGTCAGAAATCCTAAACGAATAAACTGATTGAGCTTTCGAACATCGTGATAACGAACGGCATTGGCAATTAAATTACTGATCACAACACGAAGTCTGTTTTTGTCTGATTCAATTTGCATGTCGGCAGGTATATCAATGACGAATTGAATTCGTTCAGCATCGGGTGAATACTTCAGGCTTTCCCACACTTCAGTAGCAAGATCGAAAAGTGTTACTTTTTCTCTTCTGATTTCTAAACGATTGTTTCTGGAGTAATCCGTAATGTCTTTAATAAATTTATCCAATGAATGCACGCGGTCGCGCATCATGCTCATATAGTTTTTAACCTCCACAATATTATCGGAGCGCTCAGCAATACTGATCAATCCCATCACAGAAGTTAAGGGTGCGCGTAAGTCGTGCGAAGTACTGTAAACAAATCGATCCAATTCTGCATTGGTCTTCACCAGCAAGCAATTGTTTTGAACCAACTGCGATGCGTTGTAATGATTCAAGCTAATGAGCAGGTAAACCGCCATAAGGCCAGCTGGCAATGCAAACGTAAAATTGATGACTGCTGAAAGTAACAGCATCTGCTCGCTGTAATGACGCTTCGGCAAAAGGCTATAATCAAGAAAATACGCTGCGAGAAACAAGATGTAAGTAAACACCGAAAAAAGAATGGATAACTTACGCTGACGGTAATTGAACACAGCAAAAGCCGCTATGCTGTTCACTAAAAAGTAAATAAAAATACCGGTGTTTGGCGATTCGCTTGAAGCCAGAAGATAAACGAGGATATTGATCGTTGGTAACAGGAAATAATTTGCCAGACAATGATCTCCCTGGCGATGAATAATAACGGAAAGCACTAAAAAGAAAATGGCCGTTCCGTAAACTGGCAAGGTAATGTACGTTCCAGTAAAAAAGTCAAGGAAGAAATAGATGAGGCAGATGAATATCGCAATCAAAGCAAATTGCCCCGACAGCATTACCTGCTTATACTCTCCATACGATTCTATGAATTTGGCCTCCCCAATGATCAAATCCCGAATGCCCTTCTTCAGCCTCATGTCAACAAGTGGTTTTTAATACTACAAAAGTAAGGCGCATCCGGCAGGGGCATTCTTGCATCTGAAAGGCAAGGGTATGCATGCAAGTTTTTTTATTGAAATGGATGAACAATAAACTCGGTTGATGTAAGAAATCGAGTGAATTCATCACGGTTTGTTTGGGCAAGGCAGCGCAATCATTTAAAACACTATTCCAGCTTGAAAACCAACGATGGATGTTGAAGAAAATGAATATCTTTCCACAAACCTATGCGCTTCAGTTTTAGAAAAATAGCGGTTGCCATTGCCTTTTCCCCACGGCTGGAAGCCTTGTTGGTGGAGACTTCGCGTATTAAAAACTACTGGAATGCCGAACTTATTATCATACACGTTGGCCCACATGGCGAAAAGGAAGAACAACAATTGGCTGAACTTCTAAAAACTACCGGCCTTCAACAGCACAAGGATCTGAAAGTATTATGGGAAAAGGGGAATCCTGTTGATAGAATTCTAAAAACCTGCACCAAAGAACGTGTCGATCTTCTTATTGCCGGTGCATTGAAAAAAGAAAATATGGTGCAGTATTACCTTGGCACCATCGCCCGAAAAATTTTGCGCAAGGCGGATTGTTCGGTTCTCATGCTAACTAGCCCATCGATTACACCAGCTCCTTTTAAAAATATTGTTGTGAACACAGAAGACACAGCATACGTGGAAGAAGTTCTTTTAACTTCTTGTCATATCGGGCTAAAAGAAAAATCAAACTGGCTTCATGTTGTGCGCGAAATAAAAATGTATGGCCTCACCATGTCAGCATCCGAAAATTGTAATGAAGAGGAGTACGATAAATTACGTCACAGCTTAGTGCAAGATGAAATTACCGATGTAGAAAAAATTCTGTTGCGCATTCCGCACGAAGGATTGAAAGTGAACATCAAACTTGTATCGGGGAAATCAGGCTTTGAGTTATCGCAGTTTGCGCAACGCAAGAATGCGGAACTGCTGATTGTTGGTGCTCCACAAAGAAGGTTCTCATTGTTCGATCGCGTGTTTACGCACGATCAGGAATATTTATTTGCAGACTTGCCATGCAACCTGCTGGTTGTTCATCCAAGAAAGGAGGAAGCTCATGGGTAAATTAAGTCATGCGGATGTTGTTCATTTGCTGGTTCAACTTGGCATTATGCTGATCATGGGCAGAATGCTGGCGGAAGTGGCGCGAAAACTTAATCAACCTGCTGTAGTGGGTGAAATTCTTGCTGGAATTTTGTTAGGTCCCACCTTTCTGGGGATGCTGCAACCCGATTGGTTTCAAGCATTGTATCCTGCAGCATCTGCCTCAGGCGTTGTGCTTACCGGACTCGTCCAAGTTGCCGTGGTGATGTTACTATTCATTGCCGGACTTGAGGTTGATTTACATATCGTCTGGCAACAAGGTAGACAAGCCGTGTCCACCAGTTTTTTTGGATTGATTATTCCCTTTACAATCGGTTTTATATTTCCTTATTTCTTTCCGGAATTTTTTGGAATAGCGGGTGGGAACGAGCGGATCATCTTTGCCTTGTTCATGGGAACAGCGATGGCGATCACCGCCTTGCCAGTCATCGTTCGCATTTTGATGGACCTCAATATGTTTAAATCGAAAATGGGAATGCTCGTTGTCGCATCAGCAATGGTAGACGATTTAATTGGATGGTTGGTGTTCTCTGTGATATTGGGGTTGATTGGAAAAGGTGGTGGAACAATGTCGTTTGCCAGTACCATCTTTCTCACCATTAGTTTTGCCGTGCTCATGCTTACCATTGGTCGGGGATTGTTAAACCGTGTGCTTCCCTGGATGAATAAAAAAATGGCATGGCCTGGAGGTATCTTATCCATTTCATTGGCACTTTGTTTTTTAGGTGCTGCGTTTACAGAATACATTGGTATTCACGCCATCTTCGGTGCATTCATTATTGGTATTGCCCTTGGTGACTCAGAACATTTTTCAGAACGCGCAAAAGAAATTGTGCATCAGTTTATCAATAACATTTTTGCTCCGTTGTTTTTTGTTTCGATTGGCCTGCGTGTAAACTTCGTTACCAACTTTGATTTGATGCTTACAATGGTCATTATCGCTATTGCTTTTGTTGGAAAAATTATGGGTAGTGGTTTTGGTGCTAAGCTTGGAGGCTTTAGCTGGAGAGAATCGTTAGCAGCAGGTTTTGGAATGAACGCCCGAGGGGCGATGGAAATTATTTTAGGTTTGGTAGCATTAGAAAATGGATTGATCAACGAAAAAGTTTTCGTTTCCTTAGTAATCATGGCGCTTATCACAAGCATGAGTAGCGGGCCTTTGATGAAGTGGGCTTTGAGGATGAGGTGAGGGATTCTTTATATATAGTTTTAGTTTACATAAATAATAAGTTCTGCATAACCCAAAAGTTGTTCCTCAATGGAGAAAATAAATAAATGAAACAGATCAATTTTACTTTAACAGTCGCATTCGTGATTTTTTCTTTCAACATTACGCTTGGATGTTTAAACGGAGAAACTAAAATCCTTAAAAACGGCACATTATTTTATGTCGACAGGGAGGGCAAGGTTCCATACGGCCACGAATTTTTTACACCAGAGGATGAATTTAGAAATGAATTGAGAGCATTGGATAGTCTTTATAAAGTAACAAAGGATTTAGATTATCTATCAGATAAAGGCCTTTTACTAATACTGCTAAAACAGTTTAATAAAGCAATTAATCTGTATCTAGACATTGAAAAGATCCAGCCTAATAGATATTCTACGGCTTCAAATATCGGGACTGCCTATGAACTTGATGGACAAAATGAAAATGCATTGAAGTGGATTAATAAAGCAATTGAAATTGACAGCACTTCGCATAATAATTCGGAATGGATACACTCAAAAATTCTAGACGCTAAGATCAAGGGTGAGCAATATTTTACATCCAACTATATACTAAGTATAAATTTTGGGAATGAAGAAACTCCGGTTTCAATATTAACTGAGGAGGAATTGACAAAATTTTCAGACGCCTTATATTTTCAGCTTAATGAAAGAGTTTCATTTATAAAACCACAGGAGAAGATAATTGCTCAATTACTATTTGAGTTGGGAAACATAGAGTTTTTATTAGGACATTATGACAATGCAATAGGTAATTATGTGTTAGCTAAGAAATATGGTTTTGAAGGACATTTGATCGAAAGTAGAATCATGCAAGGTAAAAAGTCCAAACAGGAGAGTAAAAGCACACCAATCCAATCTGAAAATCACTTTCTCGAAATCACTACTGCAGGTATAGTCATAGTACTCCTTCTGGTTTTTATTTATAGAAGAAAGACTAATAAAACTGCAATCGAATCACAACAGTAAGCAATAAATCTCCACTAACCCCCCTCCGAATCATCCACAACATTTTTAGTGGATAGCCTTTTCAAAATCAACTGATCTAAAATCAGCGTCATGATCAAGGCTAAGAAAAGCACACCGGGCAAAGCATACATTTCCGGCACTTTGCGAAATAGAATAATCACTGCAATAAAAAAAACATGAACAGAGGCGAGAATAATAGTTGTCTTTGAGTGTGTCATGCCCAATCGCATAATGGCATGATGGATGTGACTTTTGTCTGGTGTGAAGGGTGATTGCTTTTTTGAAAGACGCAGAATGATAATGCGCAACGTGTCACATAATGGAATGATGATGAAGCACGTTGCCGCTGCAATGGTCGCAGCAAACTTAGCCGGATGATCAATAGGTAATGCTGCATTTACATTCATGAAGTGAATGGTAAAGGCAGCAAGCAATAATCCAATGACCATCGCACCAGTGTCGCCCATAAAAATTTGAGAAGGCTCCCAGTTGAAAAAAAGAAAAGCCAAAACTCCACCCGACATCGCAAAGCAAAGAAGGGCAAACAAAAAATCATCGGCCAGGTAAAACCAAATACCTAAAGCAGTAAGCGCAACAAGTCCAATGCTTCCGGCAAGTCCATCGAGTCCATCAATCAGATTAAACGAATTGATAATGATAATGACACTAAAAGTAGTGATCGCGTAATTCGCAATGATGGGCAATTCGTGTATTCCCAAAAAACCGTGAAGCGAATTAATCTGAATAGACGAACCCATGAGAATAACGACAGCCACAACCTGTCCGAATAATTTGTGAAGTACCTTCAACGGCACAATATCATCGCGCACGCCCAACAGAAATACGATGAGAAGACTGGCATAGAGGTAACGCAAGCTCGTCCAAAGATGAAAATCCAACCAGATAGAAGATGCGATGGTAAACCCGATAAAAATGGCTATCCCGCCCATGGAAGGTGTTATCTTCTTATGAATTTTCCTTCGACTCGGCATATCCACCAGATTCTTCTCCAAAGAATATTTGATGATAACCGGTGATATGATAAAGGAAATCAAAAAAGCAGTAACACATGCTGCCAGCAATACAGCCATAAACTAAAATTTATCAAAAATAGAGAATTAGGTTGATTCTCAATTATCGATTAGCAGCACTTGAAATTATTGGAGGGAGAAGGAGAGGAAAGAAAAATGCAGAACTTATGCAGAAATTGGAATGAGAAGATGATCTAAAAAAATAAGTCCGTTCCACCATCACACAAGCAATGCCAGAACGGACTTATTAACACTTATACCTTAGCTTTCTAGTAATCCGCCTAAAATGGAACTTGCTTCTTTACCACTGTTTCGTCCATACGGTGCAAGAGCTTGAACCAGTTTTCGTATTGGCATAGATTGCAGCCATACTCTTCCGGTACCACGCAGTGTAGCAAGAAAAATTCCTTCACCTCCGAATACCATTGAGCGAAGACCACCTGCGCTTTGCACATCAAAATCTATTTGTGATTCAAAGGCTACTACGCAGCCTGTATCAACCCGTAATGTTTCATTATTTAATGTACGCTCGATCACAGTACCTCCGGCATGTACGAAGGCTCTACCATCGCCTTGCAATTTCTGAAGGATAAAACCCTCACCGCCAACTAAGCCCGATCCTAATTTGCGATTAAATGTAATCGACAATTTTGTTCCAAAGGCAGCGCAGAGAAATCCATCTTTCTGCACGATCAATTCATTGTTAGGACTTTGAGCCAGATCAACCGGAATAACTGTTCCGGGATAGGGAGCAGAGAAACCCACTTTCGCTTTTCGACTTCCATGATTGGTGAAGTGTGTTATGAAAAGAGATTCCCCGGTAATCATGCGTGAACCTGCTGATAATAATTTATCAAACAGGCCTTGGCTGGGGTTAGAGCCATCGCCCATTTTACTTTCGAAGGTAATACCATCTTCCATGAAGAGCATGGCACCTGCTTCTGCAATGACCGTCTCTGATGGATCAAGTTCTATTTCAACAATCTGAATGCTTTCGCCTTTAATCTGGTAATCAATTTCGTGTGATCGTGCCATGTTAAAATTGGTTTTGAATACTACATACGAAGTAAACAAAAAAACGAACGACTTACGAAGCAGAAATTATGATCTGATTTTAAACAACATGATCTAAACAGTTGATAGAAGTAAAAGTGAAATTATTTCTTTTTCTTTTTACCCTTCTTCATATCATCATAGTCATCGCGTTCGGCTAATTTTTTGTCGTCAACATTTTTATCGAGGAAAGCATTGATATCCTCAATGTTCATATTGGCTTTTATTTCACCAAACTGATTGATGGTAATGTCTAGGCCCTGAAGATCTTTGTGTACGCGGGCATTCGGTTTTGCTGCAGGTTTTTTTTCTTTTTTCATGATCGGGTTTTTCTAAATATATTCAGTACATCATCAAGCTACTTTTACTTTCAATGTTTCAAGAGCAAAGGCAATTCTTTTTATTACTTCTTCTTTACCCATAATTTCCATACTGATCATTAAGTCAGGACCAGCACCAAGACCTGTGATGGAAAGACGTAAGGCTTGCAAAATTTTCCCAGTGCCAATACCTAACGAAGCAGTAACTTCTTCTAACGTAGTCTTAGCAACAACTGCATCAAGAGAAGGAAGTGCAGCCAGAGCATCTTTGTACACTGAAATTGCTTTTACCGCTTCATCATTCCATTTCTTGCCCGCTACTTGTTCATCAAACGAAGTGGGTGCAATGAAGAGGAACTTACCCTGCTCCCAAAAATCTTTCGGGAAGGTAGCACGCTCTTTCATCAACTGCGCAATCTTTATGGCTTTGTCTTTTGAGCATTCTATTTTTTCTTTCTCAAGCGAACTCAACAGATAATCGGCTAATTCAGAGTCGGATTTTGCGCGCAAATATTGTTGATTGAACCATTGCGCTTTTAAAATATCGAATTTCGTTCCCGCCTTACCAATCCGTTCAACTGAAAATGCCTGGATCAATTCGTCCATTGAGAAAATTTCTTGCGTTGTTCCGGGATTCCATCCAAGAAAAGCGAGGAAGTTAATCAATGCATCTGGAAGGTATCCTGCTTCCCTATAACCAATAGCATCTTCTTTGGTAATCGGATCTTTCCATGTAAGCGGAAAAATTGGAAAGCCTAATTGATCTGCATCACGCTTACTGAGTTTGCCATCACCGGATGGTTTCAGTAATAAAGGCAAATGCGCAAACTGAGGCATTTCATTTTCCCAACCCAAAAATTTATATAGCAATACATGCAATGGAGCAGAAGGCAACCATTCTTCTCCGCGAATGACGTGTGAAATTTTCATCAAATAATCGTCCACTACATTGGCCAAGTGATAGGTAGGCATGCCATCACTTTTCATCAATACCTTGTCATCAATCTGCGAAGAATGAACCATCACCCAACTACGGATCAAATCGTTCAATCTAATCTCTTCTTTCTTCGGAACCTTCAACCGAATTACATATGGTGTTCCCGTGTCCATTAAGGCTTTTAGCTCATCAGCGGAAAGCGTTAATGAATTACGCATTTGCAAACGTGTGATGCTGTTGTATTGTTGGTTGTCAACACCAGCAGCTTTCAAACGCTCACGCATTTCATCAAGCTCCTGTTCGGTATCAAAAGCATAGTACGCATTACCTTCGTCTATCAACTGCTGGGCATACTTCTTGTAAATTTCTTTCCGCTCCGATTGGCGATAAGGTGCATGTGGTCCGCCAACTCCAACACCCTCATCAATTTTTATTCCTGCCCAGGCCAACGATTTCATAATGTATTCTTCTGCACCAGGCACATACCGGTTTTGGTCTGTGTCTTCAATACGCAGAATCATCGTGCCCTTATTCTGACGGGCAAGAAGGTAATTATACAGGGCTGTTCGAACTCCTCCAATGTGCAAGGCACCCGTGGGGCTAGGTGCAAAACGTACGCGTACTTCTCTCATCTTTCGTTGCTTCTTCTGGTTGTAATCACCCCTGCAATCGGGTGTTTTTAATTTCACTGTAAAGGTAAAACATGATTTAGACTTACAGCCTGTCAACTATAATAAAAGCCTTTAAAAGTTTAATGCGATAGATAAAAATCTTCTTCCAATTCCAAAAGCCTTTATACCTTTACGCTCTTAGTCCAATGTGAAGTTCAAAATGATGGAAGAGAAGAGCTTAAACTTTCTTGAAGAGATTGTAGAAAACGACCTGAAAGCAGGTAAATACAAAAGTATTATCACCCGTTTCCCTCCCGAACCGAATGGTTATCTCCATATGGGGCATGCGAAAAGCATTTGCCTCAATTTTGGACTTGCATTGAAATACGGTGGCAAAACCAATCTTCGCTTCGATGACACGAATCCTGTGACAGAAGAAACGGAATATGTAGAAAGTATCAAGGAAGACATCAAATGGCTGGGCTTTAATTGGTCACAAGAGCTTTATGCTTCTGATTATTTTGAAAAGCTTTATGAATTTGCTGTTCTGCTTATCAACAAAGGATTGGCTTATGTTGACGATAGTACCAGCGAAGAGATTGCCATACAAAAAGGTACGCCTACAAAAGCGGGAACAGACAGTCCGTTTAGAAGTCGCAGTGTTGAAGAGAATTTGAAGTTGTTCAGCGACATGAAAGCCGGCAAGTATAAAGACGGTGAAAAAGTATTGCGCGCGAAAGTGGATATGGGTCATGTGAATATGCACATGCGGGATCCACTTATCTATCGTATTAAACATGCACATCATCATCGTACGGGTGATGTTTGGTGTATCTATCCTATGTATGACTTTGCACACGGACAAAGTGATGCAATTGAAAATATCACACACAGTATTTGTACACTCGAATTTATTCCACATCGCGAACTGTATAACTGGTTCATTGAGAAACTTGAAATTTATCCTTCCAAACAATACGAGTTCGCTCGATTGAACATGACCTACACCATCATGAGCAAGCGAAAGTTGTTGAAGCTTGTGAACGAAGGATATGTAAAAGGCTGGGACGATCCGCGCATGCCGACTATTAGTGGAATGCGCAGACGAGGTTACACACCTGAAAGTATTCGTGAATTTTGTGATAAAATCGGAATAGCGAAACGTGAAAACCTGATTGACATTGGTTTGCTCGAATTTTGTGTGCGTGAGCATTTGAATAAAATTGCATCACGAAGAATGGTTGTATTCAATCCACTTAAAGTTATCATCACCAACTATCCGAAAGGGGAATCAGAAAATCTTCCGAGTGAAAACAATCCGGAAGATCCTACATCAGGTTCACGTAACATGCCATTCAGCCGCGAGCTCTATATTGAGCAAGATGATTTTATGGAAGTGCCTGCAAAAAAATATTTTCGTCTCGCACCAGGCCAGATGGTTCGATTGAAAAGTGCCTTCATTATTAAGTGCGAAGAAGTTGTTAAAGACAGCACTGGAAAAGTAATCGAACTAAAATGTACTTACATTCCTGAAAGTAAAAGCGGATCAGATGCATCAGGGATTAATGTAAAAGGTGTTATTCATTGGGTAAGTGCTAAAGAAGCATTGCCTATCGAAGTTCGTTTGTATGATCGGTTGTTCAACAAAGAAGAACCAGCTCAAATCGAAGAAGACTTTTTAGGATGTTTGAATAAAGATTCTGAAATCATTCCTTCGAATACTATTTATGCGGAACCTGATTTAGCGAATGCAAAACCAGCGGATCGTTTTCAGTTTTTGCGCACCGGTTATTTCTGTATTGATGCGGATGCAAAACCAGGCAAGCTTGTCTTTAACCGCACTGTTACCTTACGGGATATGTGGGCGAAGGAGATGAAGAAGTAAGATTTTAGATTTATGATTTTAGATTTTCAGTGCACTAAATCACAAATCTAAGATCTGAAATCACAAATCATTTTACTTCACAGCAATACACGATATTTCAACATTGACGTCCTTCGGTAATCTGTTTACCTCTACCGTTTCACGAGCGGGTGGGTTTTGCGGGAAGTGCTTTCCGTAAATTTCGTTCACCTTCGGAAAATTATTCATGTCTTTTAGGAAAATGGTGCTCTTCACAACGTGTGAAAAATCCATTCCGGCAGCGGTTAGAACATCCGCTAGGTTTTGCATCACCTGAGCGGTTTCTTCTTCAATGGAACTCGTAATTATATTTCCTGTGGATTTCTGTATTGCGACCTGACCGCTCATAAAAAGCATATTGCCAACCTGAATGGCCTGACTATATGGACCGATGGGTTCTGGTGCGCTCGCAGAATAAACGACTGATTTTGCCATGATTGTGAAGTTTAAAAATTAAATTAGCAGAATTCAAAAGTACAGAACAACCGTTGAATCCTTTCACTTACATATGAATATTCTTGTCATTGGAGAACTAGAAAATCTAAACGAGTGCAAAGCGCGCTTTGGCGATACGCATACCTATATGTTCGAGACAGATCACCGGGAAGCCGAGCGTTATGTGGAAATAAACGATCTGGTTTTTGATTTCGTCATCGATGAAGAGCCCTTTCAAATTGAAATCTACAAAGACAAAATAAATGGAAAAGTATTTTTGAATTCAGCCAAGATCTCGCTTGCTGAGCTGTCTAATCTGGCCGACCATTCTCTAAAAGCAGAAGTCTTTGGTTTTAATGGATTGCCCACCTTTCTCAATCAAAAAATTTTAGAAGTAAGCCTGCTAAAACCCGAACATGAAAAGCATCTTAAAGAAATTTGTGAAACCCTTTCGATAGAATATTTATTAGTTGACGATCGTGTGGGGTTGGTAACATCGAGAGTCATATGCATGATTATTAACGAAGCATACTATACGGTACAGGAAGGAACAGCCACGCGCGAAGATATTGACAAGGCCATGAAGCTTGGCACCAATTATCCGTATGGCCCATTTGAATGGTGTGCCCGAATCGGCATCAAACACGTCTATGAATTACTCGAAGCCTTGTACGAAGACACGCACGATGAACGTTACAAGATTTGTTCGTTGATGAAGAAAGAATACTTACTGCGTTAGTTACTCAACTGTAACTGACTTCGCCAAATTTCTTGGCTGATCAACATTACATCCACGCATGACAGCAATGTGATACGAAAGCAGTTGCAATGGTATAACGGAAACCAACGGCATGAGCGCTTCGTGCACAGCAGGAACCTCCACAACAAACTCCGACATCTTTGGTATGATTTCATCACCTTCTGTTACAACAGAAATAACGCGACCCTTTCTTGCTTTCACTTCCTGAATATTGGAAACGACTTTCTCGTACGAGCTGTCGCGTGTAGCAATAAACACCACGGGCATTTCTTCATCGATCAAGGCAATTGGTCCGTGCTTCATTTCTGCGGCAGGATATCCTTCTGCGTGGATGTAGGAAATCTCTTTCAGCTTTAATGCACCTTCCAATGCAACCGGGAAATTATATCCACGACCGAGGTATAAGCAATTAGGGGAATCTTTAAACGTCTCGGCTATTTCTTTAATCTGATCATTGAGCAACAATGCCTTCTCAACTTTATCTGGAAGATTTTCCATTTCCACTAAAAGCTCATGCAATTTTTGCTCGGTGATGCTTCCCTTCTTTTGTGCTACGATCAAAGCAATCATACTCAATACTGTAAGCTGTGCAGTAAATGCTTTCGTACTCGCCACTCCTATTTCAGGTCCAGCATGAGTATATGCTCCAGCATGTGTTGCTCTTGCAATGGAAGAGCCTACCACGTTACACACTCCAAAAATGATAGCACCTTTTGATTTTGCTAATTCAATAGCGGCTAATGTATCGGCTGTTTCTCCTGATTGTGAAATAGCAATTACTACATCACCTTCACGAATAACCGGATTCCGATAACGAAACTCAGATGCATATTCCACCTCCACCGGTATACGGCAAAATTCTTCAAAGAAATATTCAGCTACTAAACCTGCATGCCAGGAAGTTCCGCAGGCAACAATTAAAATCCGATCTGCATTAACCAGTTTGTTGATGTATTCACGCAATCCACCTAAAATTAATCTTCCGGATTGCGAATCCAACCGACCGCGCATGCAATCACGAATGGATCTAGGTTGTTCAAAAATTTCTTTCAACATGAAATGTTCGAAGCCGCCTTTTTCAATGGCCTCTAATTCCAGGTCGATCGTTTGTATGTAAGGAGTAAGTGGCAAGTTCTTAGTATCGGTAATACTCAACTTACCGTTTCTTATTACAGCAATTTCTTGCTCATTCAAATACACCACTTCGTTTGTATACTCCACAATCGGAGTAGCATCTGATGCCAAGAAAAATTCATTCTTCCCAACACCGACTACAAGTGGGCTTCCTTTTCTTGCAGCCACTAAAAGATCGGGTTCTTCCAAGGATATAATTACAATCGCGTATGCTCCTACTACTTTTGTAAGTGCTAAACGAACAGCCTCTTCCAGTGAACATTTCTCATTCTCCTTAATGTCTTCAATAAAGTGAATGAAAACTTCTGTATCGGTTTCGCTAAAGAAGGTGTGGCCCTTGCGGATCAATTCTTTTTTAAGCGAATCGTAATTCTCAATAATACCATTGTGAATAATGGCTAATTTCTTTGTTGCTGAGTAATGTGGATGGGCATTGGTATCATTCGGTTCACCATGTGTTGCCCAACGGGTGTGACCGATACCGGTGTGACTGTTTAAGTCTTTTCCCTTAAGGTATTCTTCCAGTTCTGAAACCTTACCTTTCTTTTTGTAGACGTTAAGGCCTCCATTTAATAATGCAATGCCTGCACTATCATAACCGCGATACTCCAATCGCTTCAAACCCTTGATAATAACTTCCTGCGCTTGGCGATGACCGATATAGGCAACAATTCCACACATGCTTATTAATCTGTTACAGTTGGTAAGGTGTAATAAATTCGAAGTTTAATGTTATTTCGGTTTATCAGTGTTCGGTTAACTGACTTGCCTCTGGCAGGACTAATAGGAATCAGGCCAAAATTTCTAAACCTTGTTTTTCCCTCTTCTTTTTTTGATAGCTCCTGAAGAAATAAAGTAAGATGACTTTTATAAACATTTTCTTTATACGGAATAACCATTGCAGAGGTACTCACATCTGCCAGCACATTAAATTGAGCATCTAATGTACTAATGCCTGTGCTTAGCTGGTATAACTTTAGATCAAGTGCATCTTGCTCTGTCTTGTTTGTCTTAAAATGATTATTGTCATCTAAAGCACGAAGTATAAAAGAGTTTACTGGAGCAAGGGTACTATTTTGTTCAACACCATCCATTACCAATTCACCAGAGTTAATAATTATAGGACCGTCTTTGATTGAGTCAGTAATAAAATTATAAAAATTCTTAAAATCAATTGAGGTAATCACGCCATCTCCTGATTGGCTATAAACTAAATCATCGTTTGGTATAAAGGAGGTATAGAGGGGATGCCCGGACAGTTCGGATGAGGAGCTCCGATCAATTGTAATATTGTTAAAACTCGCCCTCCGGTAACCATTAAACACGAAACCAAACTTCAATGTATCCTCATCATCGTGATAATGTAAAACCATTTTTGAATATGCTAATGGAGTGGCAGTTCCTTGCACCATTCCATTTGGCGCAAATCCAACTATTTTAGAATTATTATCATCCGGCACAATGGCAATCCCTTTAAAAAAAACCTTAGCTGTTGAGTCATCCAGAAAATTTGTTCGATTGTTTTTCGCAAAATCGAAAAGCTTTTGACCAAACTCCTGGCTCAACTTTGTCCGAATTGTCAGCGTATCCTTTCCTGTACTTTTTGCAGCCTGAGTTTTGAAATAGTCAAACGAAACCAGTGTATCCTTAACTCCTATTGGAGTTGGGTTATAGGGAATAGTAGAATTGTTATAGTAGCTAAGATATAGAGAGGAAATAGTATCGGTAAGTTCATGGATATAATACCGCTCTGGAGTAATCCCTGCCGATCCATAAGCGTAATAATCAAATTGTAAAAAGAGTTCCAGCGAATCAAAAACCGCTAACGCTTTAATTGTGTCGGGAGTTGAGTTACGATAATACTGAGCAAAGGTCATACTCTTTGCCAATCCAAACTTAGGATCATTGTAAACACCAACCAGAAACCTTTCAGTATCACCGCTCCCTGCAATCTGATTATTTCTGGTATAGATGGAATCACTAAGAAATACCATACTGCTGTCTAGCGATATTTCAACATACTTCACATCGAATTTGGAATTTGGTGGCTTAAAGCCTATCAGGTTTGTATCATCAACACAGGAATAAAAAAATAAGGCAACTGCCAGAATAGTCAGTTGCCTTACACGGTTAACCCATAAGTTCGTTATAAAGATTATAGTACGATTCGGTTGCGTTTTCGTCATTTTCAAAATTTTCAACTTTCTTTTCTTTTATTTTCTTGAAGAGGCCCTCCAACTTAGTTGTCTCTCCGGCCGCAATAACGGCATCCGAAAACTCAACACCTAACTTTATAAAACCTTCAAAATCGGCTGTTTTCAAATTGCCCAACATGTTATCCTCAATATCCATCATCTTCACCTTGTCCATGATGTTTCCTTTGAACTTATGGTTGAACGGATTATTGTAAATTGAGAAAACAGTTTTAGTATTTTTAAATAATGGATCGTTTTTGTACGTGGTTTTCAAGTACAACGGAATAAAACTAGTGATCCAGTCATTGCAATGAACGATATCTGGAGCCCATCCTAATTTACGAACGGTTTCAATTACACCTTTACAGAAGAAAATGGCGCGCTCATCATTGTCTTCATAGAATCGGTTCTCCTTATCGTGAAAAACAGACTTGCGATGGAAATAATCCTCGTCCAGCTCGTGCTGCTTGCCGACCTCGGAGCTGG
>JBDTTT010000029.1:0-49579 GCA_039930485.1 Chryseolinea sp. | reverse complement strand
AGTCAGTCTCTAATTGTTTGTAACGAATTTGTCCAAGAACCCAATTGCCCACAACATTAGTATATCCGCAACTCCGTTGCTGTTTTACCCCCGTTTTCCGGAGATAGCAGCAACTCTATTGCGGCTATTTCGCATTTAGAAGAGGTCTTGCCTCCTATGCTCAAAAGAAAACAACGAGCAATCTGACTAATGTCATTTCTCAATGCTATGCAATCAATTTTATATATCCAAAAATCCTCCAGCTTCATTTAAGGAACAATCTGCATAATGTGCCAGGCATTGTAGTCATTGTAAAAACTTGAAGACATAAAAAAGGAGTGCAGTCTGCACTCCTTTTTTATTAAGTTTCTGTGAACCAGAAATCAATTGGAGCTAGAAAACTTTTTGAGGTGTAAGGTTGGCTTGTTTCTTTTGAAACAATTTACCCAAACGATAACTGTAGTTTACGCTGATTGAATAATCTGCAAAAGCAGCATCACCATTGGCGCGTTTCTTAGGTGGATACGTTACAGGATCTGCCAATGAATTAGCATCATAGGTTACGCTTGATGCTATGTCGGAAGCACTGCGAATGCGTTTCTTGAAGAAGTTATACGGCACAAATAAACTAATGCTGTGATTCCCCTTACTATATGAAACACCCGACTCAATAGCCACCACGTAACCTGGTCTGCGATACGCCACTTGGCCTCCTAATCGATCATACGCAGGGATACCTTCTGTACGCAAGGCAGCTGAAAAGGTCAAACTCTTCGATTTCAATATCGATACCATTACACCTGCACGACCAAAGTACTGATCCGGGCAAGCATAATAGTCATAAGCCGACTTCGCAGCAGTACCCTTAAAAGTACCATTTGATTCTCTTGGATTGAATAAATAATATCCATTAGCAAACGCATAAAGGCTTTTATATACTTGTTTGAATCCTTGTAGTTCAATTGAAAATCCAATTCCTCCATCACCAGGTTGAATAGCCTGGTCCATGGTAACTGATTTCTTAGTGCCATCTAATTGCAGAGCCTCATCTTTAACCGAATGACTTCCTGTATTTAATTTCAGACCCGCTCCAATCAGTAAATTACCTTTTGTTGCTGTTGCAGGATTAAAAACCCAGTAAGATGTGTTGATGCGAATGTCACCAAGACCTTGTGCAAATACACTATAGCGAGTTCCTTCCAGGGTTTGACCTGTATTAGGATCTTTTTTTGTTGCTAAAACTTGAGAACGCTCATTGTGTACATATGGAATTGAAAGGTTTACCTGAATGCGATCAGTAATGGCATACGATAAGTTGAGGTCAACAGAATGCGAATAAATATTCACCGCATTACCTTTTTCTTTTCCGTTCTCATCAAAACCACCTCCTGTTGTTTGACGATGAGGTTGTTCTTCAGAGCCAACAAAGTGACGGAACGAATGAAAGTAGCGATAGCTCGTGCCAATTTGAAATTGCCCTTTCGGAAGTGTGTATCCGCTGGATGTTAAAGGATTAATTCCACCCATTTGACGAACCGCTACACAGCCTTGTCCATACGAATCAAAATATCGGGTGGCCGAAAATAGTATTACCAGTAAAGTGAAGTATAAATGTTTTTTCATAATGATTTCAATAAAGTGTTTAGTAAAAGGAAAGATGCACAAACACATATGGGTTAAACCCTATCGATGTGTTCTGTAATACTCGCACGAGATTACAACCAGCTTACAAAAGCCAGCGTGTCTTTAATAAAAGGGTTACTAAACTTTGGGAGGGGGCGAGAGAATTGGATAATCTTTCGTTAGAGGAATCAGATTAAGCTCACCAAAACGGATGTTACTATTCCAACCTTCATTGCAGGAAATACGAGGAGAACTTATGGAATTATAATCTTTAAAGAGTTTGCCAAAAAGTTCGATAGCATGTTTTGTACTGGCAGGTACGTTGTTCATCAAATTAGAATACTCAGTCATCTTATTGACCAATTTCTTTTCCTGATGGTTCTTTACACAAACCAGAAACAACGTATCATTTTCAATTTTCTGTTTTACCAGATTGAAGTACGAACCTTGATATTCAAATTCTCCGTCAATTCGCTTATAGTCATCCTGATAAACTGGATAAGGAAGCGTGAGGGGAATGGTTAATACCTCAATGTCTTCAGAGGCATATTCATCAGCATCAAGGCGATGGAGTAGATCACTTTTGGCTTGGGATCGCAGTGCCCAAAAAACCAAATAATATCCACCCACATTGAAGAGGAAGACAATAAGGAAGAAGATGGATATAAATTTCTTCAAGGGGTCTTTTGCAATCGTATGTTATTTACAAAAAACTGCCTCATAATGCAAAAAGCCAACCACCGAGGCTGACTTTTTTTGTAATCTTTTTAATAAAAAGGACTTATCCTCCAAAATAATCAAACATCATATTTGGTTTCCTACACTTTTAGCGATGTTGAGTGAAACTTTTAGTTTAAAACTCTATTAGCGTGAAATGAAATTTAAGCGACTGCTAGTTCTTTAATTGTTGAGGTTTCTTTCTGCGGAATCAACTTTGCATTTGGTGCGAGTATAATACCAACACCATCAATCTTCGACCATGCATTTAGTTTCTCTAAACTCACCTTACCTACCATGTATTGTTTTCCATTAGCAGCGTATCCTGATTGAAATTCTTCAAAGTCGCTGATGGTAATAGAAGTTCCCAAATCAAAACTCACGAAGGCTTCAATGAAGATTTTATTCGAAAACTTTAAATCGTGTGGCTGATGCAATTTTTTGTATTCATAGCGATAGTCATACGTAAGCGCAGAGATATCACTCAACACGGCTGAACCTGTTGGATAACTTCCTGCTCCTTTTCCAACAAAAAGTTGTTGTTCTGCGAAAGCACTTTGAACCTGAACAGCGTTGTATTCATTACGCACCGCATAAAGAGGATGGGTCGCTTCAACAAACTGAGGCGCCACAAATCCAAAAACCTCACCTCCGATTTTAAAAGCTCGGGCAATTAATTTGATGCCGTAGTGATTGTCGCGGGCAAATTTTAAGTCCAGATCGGAAATGCGATCAATGCCAATGTTGATCACATCTTCCGGTTTTACAAAAACTCCGAAGGTATGCATGATGGCAATGACCAATTTAAATTTTGCATCGAAACCTTTTACATCTAGGCTTGGATCGGATTCAGCAAAGCCAAGTTCTTGTGCTTTTTGAAGGGCATCAGCATAGCTTTTCTTTTCTTCAAAAACTTTCGTAAGAATATAGTTGGTCGAGCCATTGAAGATACCTTCAATGCCGGCAAGTAAATCGTTGTCGTAATATTCTTCCAGATTACGGATGATCGGAATACTTCCACATACAGATCCTTCATACAAAACAGGCTTGCCATATTTCTGTTGCAATTGATAGATTTCTTCAAGATGTTCTGCCAGCATTTTTTTGTTTGCCGTCACAACAGCTTTACCATTTTGCAAAGCAGTCTTCACAATTTCAAATGCAGCGTTAGCATCATCAATTAATTCAACAACTACATCTATTTCCGGGTCGGTTAAAATTTCTTCTTTGTTGAAAGTGAAAAGATCTTCAGCAAACGGCCTGGTTTTGTTTTTGTTCTTCACACAGATTTTCTTGATCTCTGCTTTTATACCTGGGGTTTCTTCCAATACGTGGTATAAGCCCTGGCCAACACAGCCAAATCCAAATAGACCAAGTTTAAGATGACGATGCTGTGTGACGCTGCTTTCGAATGACATGGATGTTATCGTTAATTATTTTTTTATTTCAATACTTACCAGCTCCTCTGCGAAGAACTTCCGGATATGTTCACTTAATTGTTCAAACTCTACTAAGAAACCATCGTGGCCATAAAGTGATGTCATCACTTCAAGTCGCGCGTTTGGAATCGTATCGGCTAAATATTTTTGCTCATTTAACGGAAATAAAATATCGGAGTCAATACCCACCACCAATGTTTTTGCTTTGATGGTTTTTAATGCCGCTTCAATGCTCGTCCGATTTCTTCCGACATTCTGACTGTCCATCATGTCTGAAAGAATCCAATACGTAAACGCATTAAATCGATTCGCTAATTTTTCACCTTGATAGCGTTGATAAGTCGCTGCACGATAACCTTCTAATTTTTCGTTATTCTTTTCTGCTTGTGTTTCTTCGTATGTATCATGATGACGATACGATAACATACCAATAGCACGTGCTGCTTTCAATCCTTCAGTGCCGGCACGCTGATCATTTTCCTTCCACGTTGCATCAGCCTCTATAGCCATGCGCTGTGCTTCATTAAAAGCAATTCCCCATGGAGAATGAAAAGCATTCGTAGCAATCGGAATGATATGTTGAAAAACTTCAGGTTGTTGAATGGCCCACTCCAATACTTGCTGACCACCAAGCGATCCACCAATTAGCGTATGAACGGTTTCAATATTCAATTCTTTACGCAATAGATCAAATGCTTTTACAACATCGCGATTAGTAACTTTTGGAAAACTATGATAAAAGTTTTTTCCGGTCACAGAATTCTGCGATAACGGACCCGTTGATCCGTAGCATCCTCCTAATACATTCGCGCAGATTATAAAGTATTCGCGTGGATCAAAAAATCTTCCTTCGTTAAATAATCCACTCCACCAATCCGTAAAATCAGAACTTCCGGTTAGAGCATGGCAAATCCAAACTACATTGTTGCGCTCTTGATTGAGCTTGCCCAGCGTAGTGTATTTAAGTTGAAAGCCAGGAAGTGAACCTCCAGCCTCTAACCCAAATGGTTGCTCATAATGAAATACCTGATCGTGTTTCTCCATAAAATCATTTTCTCTTTTCATTTTCCTCTCTTGCGAAGAAGGAAATGTTAGGTGAGGCTTAACTCACCAATTCTCCTTCAAATACTTTTGCAAAGGCTTGTTGAAAATCACCTTTTATATCATCGATGTGTTCAATACCTACTGACACACGCAGTAAGTTCGGCAATACACCTGATGATATTTGTTCTTCGTCACTCAATTGCTGATGAGTGGTCGCTGAAGGTTGAATAATCAACGTCTTCGAGTCTCCAACATTAGCAACGTGACTTACCAATTTAAGGTTATCAACAAACTTAGAGGTATGTTGTTTTGTTCCACGCAAGGTAAATGACAATACGGCTCCAAATCCATTGCGTAAATATTTCTTAGCCAGCTTATGATACGTGCTGCTTTCAAGTCCTGGGTAGTTTACACTCTCTACTAATTCATGCTTTTCTAACCATTGTGCAATAGCCAATGCATTATCCACTGAACGTTGAACACGAAGGGATAAAGTTTCCAATCCTTGCAACAATAAGAAAGAATTGAAAGGACTAATAGACGCGCCAAAATCACGAAGGCCTTCCACACGTGCGCGGATGATGAACGCAATGTTTGGAAGTCCGAGCGGATTACCTTCACCAAACATTTCCCAGAATTTTAATCCATGATATCCTTCTGATGGTTCTGTGAACTGCGTGAATTTTCCATTGCCCCAATTGTAATTTCCGCCATCGACAATAACACCACCAATAGAAGTGCCATGACCACCAATCCATTTTGTTGCTGACTCAACAACAACATTAGCGCCATGCTCAAGAGGACGGAACAAATAACCACCTGCTCCAAAGGTATTGTCAACAATCAATGGAAGATCATGCCTCTTCGCCAATGCAGCGATGGCTTCAAAATCAGGAATGTTAAAACCAGGATTGCCAATCGTTTCAAGGTAAATGGCTTTTGTATTTTGATCAATTAATTTTTCGAATGCTTCTGCTTTATCGCCTTCAGCAAAACGTACATCAACACCCAGTCGCTTGAAGGCTACTTTAAATTGATTGAAGGTTCCTCCATAGAGAAAAGAGGTTGATACAAAATTATCGCCTGCTTGTAAAATGTTATTCAACGCAATGAATTGTGCCGCTTGTCCTGAAGCCACAGACAACGCTGCAACTCCACCTTCAAGTGCAGCAATTCTTTTTTCAAACACATCATTGGTTGGATTCATGATGCGGGTGTAGATGTTGCCGAATTCTTTTAAGGCAAAGAGATTCGCACCGTGTTCTGAATTTTTGAATACGTATGAAGTAGTTTGATAAATAGGAACGGCACGTGATCCAGTAGTTGGGTCAGCTTCCTGACCGGCATGTAATTGAAGGGTTTCGAAACGTAGATTAGACATGATTGTAATGTTTTAATGTTGAATGTTATGTTTAGGATGATCAGAACCAGTGAACCTGAATTGCCCGTCACGCGGCAAGGTTTACGCTGGTTGTGTTGCTGAAAGGAAAAGATGCTCGCTTAGCAGCAACAACACTTACAACAACACATACACGCGTTGTTGTAAAACATACAACAAATAGAATCCTGAAGATTTCGAAGATAAGCATGCAAGCTTTCGAAGCTTGTCTCAATGATGATGTAAACGATTTTTTTCATTTTTAATCGGTTTATAGTTTCCGCCATTTTTAGGCGGATCAGGAGTTAGCACCTTGCATTTTGCTGTAGGTTGCTAGCGATTCATAGAGCCTGTCTCTCCTCGCTTCTTTATAAATCGATTAAGCAGAAGTGCTTATTCGACTTTGATATCACAAACGTAGAGCCTGAAAACATGGTTTCCAAACATCGAATAAAAAAAATATGCTTTTCTGCCTTGTTCCTGACAAGTGTTCGTGTGAAACTTCACACAACAAACGGTTGATTAGGAATGAACGGGCAATTTTACCGTGAATATTGAGCCAATATGGAGCGTGCTTTCTACCTCAATATTTCCTCGAAGTCGCTCAACTGCCCGCTTCAGAATGTAAAGACCCAATCCAGAGCCTTGTGTTCGGTCGTTTGCTCTAAAGAACATATCGAAGATATTGTTCTTATACTTTTCAGGAATTCCCTGTCCATTGTCCTCTACGCGAATCACTATAAAATTCACGTCTGTAAAAATTTTAATGGCAACAAAAGGCTCGATCTCTCTTCTTGAGTATTTAATAGCATTCTCAATCAGATTTTGAAGAATGGTATTGATGATGGCCCACTCTGAAATAAACTCGATTGACTCAATTTCTTTTCTAATGGCGATGTGAGAAGATTGATCTAAATAATGGCATGAGTTAACACATTCATCGACCAGTCTTTCAAAATCAATTTTAGATTTTAATTCTTCTGTATTTTTTATTTCAGTCAGATTGATCAATCCCATCACAATATTATTCATACGAAGGGCCTGGGAATTATACATATCGAACAAGTGTAACGCGGGTTTGTCCTGGATATCCATTTGCACAAGATTGTGTAATCCGAGCAAGGAAGAGATAGGTCCTTTTAAATCGTGGGATACGCGATAAAAGAAAGAATCAAGTTCTGCATTTTTCTTTTCGATAATGTCGTTTTTTTCTTTCTGCAAAAGTGCCTCGTGTTCCAAGGCTTCAATTTTTAAAATGGCATCATAACTTTTTATAATCTTATGAGTTTCGGTGGTGATTACTGTCTCTCTAAGCTTTATGGATTGTTCAAGGTAAGTTAACGCCTCATCTGTTTTGTTCTCTACTTTCGCCAACTCATAGAGATGACGATATGATTTAAACAAAACAAAGCTGATGTTAAATTTCTTTGACATTGCTACGGCTTCCAGAAGATATTTTCGTGTATTGACAAAGTCCTTCATTTGGAAATGCACAACACCCAGTTTGTTGTACACCATACATTGACCGAGTTTGTCATCTGGGTTGCGTGTGAGCGTCAAAGCATTTTGAAAATCTTCAACCGATTTTTCAAACTCTTTTTTCCGAATGTAAACTTTACCTCTGGCGTAAAGTGCAAAGGCAAGTCCACGAAGATCTTGCGTTTGATTTTTTATCTCGATGCTTTTCTGGATGATCTCAAAGGCCTTATCAATTTCGTTTCGTTTTAAATAAATTCCCGACAAGGGATTGTAAGCATTCGACTCCAGGTTAGGATCCTTTATTGTTTTGCTGATATCAATACATTTCTCATACGATTCGCTGGCACTGTCATAATCACCAAAGTACTCGTAGATGGTGCCAAGTGATTTTAATACCCGCGCCTGATTATGAAAATCATTGAGCAGCCGATAAATTTTCAAACAATCGAGCATGAGTAAAAGCCCGTTGTGATAATTATCTGTTCGATAGCAAATGCTTCCCAGGTTGTAATACGCATCGGCAATACCTTTTAAGTTTTTATGCTTTTCAAAATACGCTAATGCCGATTCTGCAAAACTTCCGGCACGATCAAAATTACCTTGAACTAAATGAAATAGACCGAGTTGATTCTCTGCCTTACCTTTTCCGTTTTCATAATTAGAATGAATGCTTTTCTGTAGTGCTTGTTCAGTGAGCGCAATGCTTCCGTGAATATCATTGCCGCGTTGTGCGTACGCTTTTTCAAGCAACGCATCGATTTCACTTTGCTCCATACAAAAGATAATTAACTATAAAAGGACTCCTTTTCAAAAGTATCAAAAAAGGAGGAATATGACTGGAATTGGATTTTTACTTTTTGGTTAGATTTGAGAGGCCTCCCTTACCTTGACTTTTTGATCAATTCGATCTGACCAATGTGATAGGTGTCGTGATGAATGATGCCGTGAAGTAATCCGTAAAAAGAATATTTATATGAATTATGAGGAACAAGATCATGTAAACGGGAAGAATCAAATTTTTGAATGGCCTCTATTAGTTTAGCTTGACTTTCTTCTAAATCTTTAAGCGATGTCTCCCAGGTAAAAGGAGAAGGAAAATTAAGGTCATCCGTTACCTTGTAATCCACATCGCCTTCCAGTTTCTTAATAACGAAAGTTCTCCAGGCTGTCATGTGCCCTACGAGCTCGATGATGCTATGGGTATTGGCAATTCGGTTGGTTGCCTGATCAGCAGAAATATCTCCCAGCACTTCTTTAACAGAAGAACCATACCATGCCTTTTTCTCGAAAGTGCTTTTTAGAAGAGAGATAATATGTTGGATATCAGATGACATGTGAATTTAGTTTCGAGTTTAAACTCGAAAGGTATTACGTCAACATTCCACCATCAACCTGAAGCACTTGCCCGGTAATGTACGATGACATTTCAGAACCTAAGAACACACAAGCATCGGCAATATCTTGTGGCTTACCTCCGCGTTTCATCGGGATTGCATCGCGCCAGCCTTGTACTGTTTTTTCATCAAGCTTGGCTGTCATTTCGGTTTCGATAAAACCGGGAGCTACTGCGTTCGAGCGAATGCCACGAGAACCTAATTCTAAAGCAACCGATTTTGTAAAACCAATAATACCAGCTTTCGATGCTGCATAGTTAGCCTGACCAGCATTACCTTTTAATCCCACAACCGAAGTCATATTAATAATAGAGCCACTCTTCTGTTTCATCATCTGCTTCGTTGCTGCCTTCACCGTATTGAAGCACGATTTCAAATTGACGTTTATAACATTGTCCCACATTTCAGGAGTCATGCGCAGCAAGAGATTGTCTTGTGTAATGCCCGCATTGTTGATCAAAATATCCAGTTTGCCAAACTCGGCAATGACATCATTAACGAGTTTATCGGCCTGAGCAAAGTCAGAGGCGTCTGAACGATAGCCTTTTGCCTTTACACCCTTTGAGGCCAGCTCGGTCTCCAAAGCCTGCCCTTGTTCTACACTTGAAAGGTAAGTGAACGCCACACTTGCTCCGTGCTCTGCATACTGAAGGGCGATGGATCTCCCAATTCCTTTTGAAGCTCCGGTAACGAGGGCGATTTTTCCTTGTAATAGTTTCATGATATAAGGTTTAAGCGTTACAGACAACTATTGGCAGTCGATTGTGGACTGTAAATCCGTCTATCCGCGAAGCCAAAAATACTTAATTCCATCAAAAATCAGCAAAATCAAAAGAAGGTGTAAACCTTTTTCAATCGTTATGTAAATGATGTGTCACCGATTATCTTTGGCAGCGAATTTTAAATCTTATTTCTATGTCAAAATATGATCTGATCGTGATCGGCAGTGGCCCTGGGGGATATGTAGCTGCAATTCGTGCTTCTCAATTGGGAATGAAAGTAGCGGTAGTGGAAAAAGCGGAGTTGGGGGGTATTTGTTTAAACTGGGGTTGTATACCAACCAAGGCTTTATTAAAGAGTGCCAATGTTTTTGAATATATCAAGCATGCGAAAGATTATGGCATTGAAGTGAAAGACGCACAGGCTGATTTCTCAGGCATTGTAAAACGTAGTCGCGATGTGGCAGCCGGAATGAGTAAAGGCGTTCAGTTTCTGTTCAAGAAAAATAAGATTGATCAACTTGCTGGTTTAGGTAAACTGAAGAAGGGTGGCAAAGTTGAAGTAACAGATGCTGAAGGAAAGAAAACAGATTACGAGGCAAAGAGTATAATAGTGGCAACAGGTGGTCGCTCACGCGAGTTGCCTAATTTAAAAATTGATGGCAAGAAAGTAATCGGCTATCGCGAAGCGATGGTGTTGCCACAGCAACCGAAGAAATTATTGGTAGTTGGATCAGGTGCTATCGGTGTTGAGTTTGCATACTTCTACAGCACACTTGGAACAGAAGTAACGATCGTTGAATTCCTTCCGCGCATTGTGCCGGTTGAAGATGAAGAAGTTTCGAAGGCATTAGACAAATCATTCAAGAAGGCGGGAATGAAAATCTATGTGAACTCTGAAGTTACGAAAGTAGATACCGCAGGTGCAGGCTGCGTGGCAACCGTTAAAACTCCGGATGGAGAAATTAAAATTGAAGCGGACATTGTTCTCTCTGCTGTAGGTGTATCAACAAACCTTGAAAATATTGGTCTTGAAGAAGTAGGCGTGAAGACTGATAAAGGAAAAGTAATCGTTGATGATTTTTATAAAACCAATATCGCTGGTGTGTATGCGATTGGTGATATCGTGAAAGGTCCTGCGCTTGCACACGTAGCCTCAGCTGAAGGAATTATTTGCGTGGAGAAAATAGCAGGTCATCATCCACAACCATTGAATTACAATAACATTCCGGGCTGTACATATTGTTCTCCTGAAATTGCCTCTGTTGGTTATACCGAAGAAGCTGCGAAGAAAGCAGGTTATGAAATTAAGGTAGGTAAGTTTCCTTTCACCGCTTCTGGCAAAGCAAAAGCTGCAGGTGCTGCTGATGGTTTTGTGAAATTAATTTTCGATGCGAAGTATGGAGAGTGCTTGGGAGCTCACATGATTGGTGCGAATGTTACCGAGATGATTGCTGAAATTGTTTCTGCACGCAAGTTAGAAACGACAGGAATGGAAATTATCAAGACGGTTCATCCACATCCAACAATGAGCGAAGCGATTATGGAAGCTGCTGCTGCGGCTTATGGTGAAGTTATTCACTTATAGGACAGGCATTGTTACATTATAAAGTTGTTAGATGTTAGTCATCTAACAACTTTTTTTTAATAGAAGGAGTTTGTTAATCAATAGTGTCCTTGAGTTGATTGGTTGCGTTGGACAGGATCATGATGAAAAAAATAAAAACTTACTTTTTTAAAATTGCTTTAAGCATTCTCACGGGCATTGGCTGCGCATTGTTTGCCTTCTTTATAAAGTACTGCACAGAATTTACTGAGGAACATTTTTTTAGCTGGCTCATTCAATCTGAACATCGTTATTTACTTTTTGTTTTTCCGGTTGTTGGATTATTGTTAGTGTGGTTATTCAGCACCGTAATTTTCAAAGCTCCTCTACGGGGAATAGTAGAAGTATTGGATGCCGCCCGAAGCACATCTTCTAAGGTAAGTCCGAAGCGGATTTTTGCTCATTACCTTGGAGGCTTTTTTACTGTGGCCATGGGAGGTTCTACAGGCATTGAAGTATCTACAGTTGTTTCGGGCGCTGCTATTGGATCATCTACAGCAAATGAATTTTTACAGAGTGATAAATTCACGCGGTATCTGTTGATAGCAGGGGGCGCTGCCGGAATTTCTGCGCTCTTCAATAGCCCACTTGGCGGCTTGTTTTTTGCATTTGAGGTTTTGGCAGTAAGTTTTTCCATTGAGTTGTTAGCCTTTGTTTTACTTGCCATAATAAGTGCTTCGTACATTTCATTTTTATTCGGAGCTACGCCATTTGTTCCTTCGTTTAACCATTCCTGGAAACTGCATGCCCTTCCTTTTTTTGTGGGACTGTCAGTCGTTGCTGCTTTTTTGTCTGCGTATCTCACCAGATCAGTTGTTATGACTAAATATTTTTTTCAAAAAAGAATGAATGGTGTAACGGGTGTAATTATAGGAGGAGTGATTGTGGGCTTGGCTGTTTTTTTTCTGCATCCTCTTTTTGGTGAAGGATATGCTACGATTAAGAATCTCTTATCGGGCAATATTGGGAATGTTTTTCAGGGAACATCTGAACATAATGCGTCAGTTTATCTGATGATGTTGCTTGCGCTCGTTATCCTTAAACCTTTGATCACTTCATTAACATTGGCTTCTGGTGGAGATGGCGGTGTGTTTGCTCCGTCATTATTTATAGGCGCGGTGTTGGGTTTTTTGTTTTCCTCTGCCTTGAATCAATGGGTTGGAGCAGATTTAATTACCATGAATTTTGTGATTGTTGGAATGGCGGCATTGTTAGGTGCTACTATTCACGCCCCACTTACTGCTATTTTCTTAGTGGTTAGTCTTACGCATAGTTTTGATTTAATTGTGCCGTTAACGATTACCAGTTTTCTTTCTTATTATTTTTCGAAAAAGATATTGCCTTACACCGTCTATAGCTACGGAAGAAAGAAAGAGCCTCTGTTGCCTGCATAAAAAAATGCAGATCATGAAATGAAACCTGATGGATTTGATAAAATCGCAAGCATTTATGATCGATTAGCACGATTGGTTTTTGGTGATGCAATACAAAAAGCACAAGAATATTTTCTGAATGATATTTTTTCAGAATCAAGGATATTAATCTTGGGTGGAGGAACAGGAGCTCTTTTGGCGAAGCTTTTGGAATTGAAACCTGCCTGTGAGGTTTGGTACATTGAGGCTTCTGGAAAAATGCTGGAGCTTTCGAAAGAAAAAACAAATCATTCTGATCGTGTTCACTTTATTCAGGGAACCGAAAATTCAATTCCTTCTGAAATTCGGTTTGATGTCGTAATCACCAATTTTTATCTTGACCTATTCACAGAGGAAGTACTTGATTCTGTCTTGGAAAAAATTCAAAATGTCTGTAAGCCTGAAGCATTGTGGTTCGTCACTGATTTTATTGATCGAAAGAAGTGGTGGCAATTCGTTTTGTTAAAAATCATGTATTCTTTTTTTCGAATTACATGTAGTGTTGAGGTAACACGTTTACCGAATTGGAATCAAAGTCTTTTGAGAAGAAATTTAATCAAGAAGAAGTCAGAATTTTTCTTTGAGAAATTTATTGAAGCGACTGTCTATCACCGAATTTAAATCGTTTGCATCCTTTATGCATAGAGTCAAAAAAGGGGTAATTGATTCAAATTAGCGTTGTTCTCACTTTATTAACAGTCATCAATTCGATCCTTCAATTTTTTTAGAGAAATTTGTGCCGTGCTGGCAACCCTTTCATAATTCCCTCCGTCCTGTGGCTGGTATATATAATAAAGAATCGAAACCCCCTGAAGCAATGCTCTTGTTCCTTGAAGGATGCAAACAGCAAGATCGTGAAAGTCAGCGCATGCTGTACAAGCACCATTATGCCTATGCCATGAGTATTTGCTTGCGCTACACCCAAACAAAGGAGGAAGCGAAGGAAATTTTGAATGACGGATTTATGAAAGTGTTTTTAAAAATTGATCAGTATAATCCGGAGACTTCCTTTTTAGGATGGATACGAAGAATAATGATCAACACAGCCATCGATCATTATCGAAAGGAAGTAAAACATTATCATCAGACCTCTATTGAGAATGAACATTTTGTTACTGCGGCTTCTGTCACAGATGAACTGGGTCATCAGGAATTGATGATGTTGATACAGCAGCTAACTCCAGCCTATCGTGCCGTGTTCAATCTATACGCTATCGATGGTTATAATCATAAAGAGATCGGTCAGATTTTGGGCATCTCTGAAGGAACTTCCAAGTCTAATTTATCAAAAGCACGTGAGGTGCTGAAAGCTAAGCTTCAAAAAAACCAAAACGTTGTTTATGCAAAATCTGTCTGACGAAGATATTGACAAGATTTTCAAACAAGCTGCTGAACAACAGCAGGCGAAGTTTGATTCTGCCGATTGGGATGATATGACTAGTCGATTGGATGCGGCAGCTAAACGACCGTGGTCGAATTACTACACATGGACAGGTGGCTTGGTAGTGTTGGGTGTAGTGATTTGGCTCGGTTGGATGATCAGTACACCAGTGACAACGAAAGATGCACAAACATCGAAGTCTTCTCTTCAAACAGAAGCAACAATAATGGATAAGCAATCAGCTAACGATTTTCAGGCAAGCTCATCTGCAAGGAAGGCTGTAAATCCTCAAACTTTAAAAGAGAAGGATGAGGTTGAAATTCATTCTACTTCAAGTGAAAGCAATGTGTCCCATCTTTTAACTGAAACTATTTCAGATAAAGCAAAACACATCTCCGAAAATCAACCGACATCTTCAATAGAGAAATTGTCTCCTTCTGCTAGTAATGTGGCAGCAAATCATTCCGTGTCAACGATGTCATCTCATGCTCAGGTTAATAGTGCTAAATCCATTGGAAGCCAGAAAAATAGTATTGGTACTGGTAGTGAACTCAGTCTTGATAAAAATCAGGAAAGCAATCACCTCGGTGTTTCACATGCTTTGAATACTGAAAGTGCAACATCAATCCAAAAAGAAGAAGTGACTTTATCAAATTCACAGACCGATCAAGGAGGGGAGGGCACAAATGTAGGCAATGCTAATGAGCATCAAACTGCAGGTGAGGGCAAGATTAAAACAGCAATCGATTCTGCGGATAGAATCACTATTCAAGAAGAAAAAACAAAGCTCGAAGAAAAGACTGATCAGAAGGATTCAGTAACAAGAAAATCAGTACTATCAAGATTTGCGATTAAAGCCACCGTTGCTCCTGATTTTTCTTCTGATCGATTCAAGACTACTGATAAGATGGGATTGAACTATGGTTTGATTGTTGAATACTTTTTGATTGATAAGTTTTCCGTTAGCGCAGGAGCTCTATGGTCACGGAAGTTTTATTCGGCAAAAGATGTTGAATACAGTGGCTATCATGCCGATCGCGCTTATGGTGATTGTCGCATGTGGGATATTCCATTGAATGTAAATTATTATTTTTCACCCTCGAAGAGTTATTCTTTTTTTGCGAGTGCGGGTTTGTCTTCCTATCTCATGAACGAAGAGAATTATGATTTTGAAGTGGATACAAATCAAGGTACGAATACCTATCCAAAAAAGTACGTCAATGAAAATAAGGAATGGTTTAAGACATTGAATGTGAGTGTTGGTCTACAAAAGCAAATCAACACACGACTAGTAATACAAGTAGAACCTTTTATGAAGGTTCCACTGGCAGGCGTTGGCGAAGGCAATATTTCGCTGGCAAGCTTTGGTAGTTTCTTTTCTGTACGTTATCACTTTTTATCTAAACTAAAATAAAAATGAAGATTCTCTTTTTTTTAGGCTCAGCAATACTGCTGAGCAGCATTACCCTCATGTTTTCAAGTTGCTCGAGCAATGATCCTTCCGGACCAGATTGCACTTCGTTGGCCGTTGTAGTTCCAGGAGCCAACATTACATCACCAACTGGATGTACTGCAAATGATGGTCAATTAACAGCAGTGGGTTCCGGAGGTGTGGAGCCCTATCAGTTCAAATTAGGATCTGGCACATATCAGTCATCGCCCGCATTTTCCAATCTCGCTGCAGGAACATATTTGGTTTCAATAAAAGACAGTAAAGGTTGTGAGGCTGTTTCTTCCAATGTTGTTGTTACAAACTTGTCGTCTACTCTACAGGCTGATGCTGAAGTTGACCCTGACACGGAGTGTTTGAGTAACAACGGAGAGATTACAATTACAGCAAGTGGAGGAGCTGGTTCATACCAATATAAAATCGGGTCAGGTACATTTGGTTCTAATTTTACATTTTCAAATTTAGGTAGCGGATCATACTCCGTTACGGTAAAGGATGCAGAGAATTGTACGGTAGTAGTTAATGCAGTAGTGTCAAGAGGTTCAACTGGTATATCATATACTGCGGATATATTGCCAATCTTCCAGGCGAAGTGTCAGTTCAGTGGATGTCATCCTGATAATGGTAATTGGTTTTCGTATTCTACGGCAAAGGCAAATGCAAGTCTTATAAAATCAAAAACCACAGCGAAGATAATGCCCAAGGGTGGTTCATCAGCACCGGGTGGAGCTTTGTCGGAAGAGCAAATCAAATTGATTGCATGTTGGGCTGATGATGGTGCACCTCAATGACATAAAATACTTGTTCATATTAGTTGAGTGACGAATATAAAAAAGCCATGTCCCACGATCATTGATGTAGGACATGGCTTCATAATTATTTGGAATTAGCCACCAGCATAACAATACGCACATCCTTTCTCCTGAGCTAGGCCAATTGCCCAAACGCCAGAAGGTACAGGTTGGATTCCGGGCAATAAACCACTAAGCCAATCTTTCTTTACATCTTCAGGATTGAGGTTCATTCCTTTTGCCACCATTCCACTATAGACAGTAAGTGCCATATCACAAACGCAAAACATCACACCTCTTGGTTGAAGATCTTTAATGCCCTGGATTCCGTTGTTAACCCACATCTGATCCGTAGGAGTATAGTATACATTTCGTACTGCCGGAGCGGAAGTTGTGGAGTCATTAATTTTAAATGTTTCACCAAATTTATATTTCGCCCACAGGCGGTCTTCCATTGCCAATGGAATTGCATTGTGACGAAGAACGACAACGGCAGTTAAATCAGCATCAGCCGTACCAGTTGCATTGTTTGTTTTATAAAATACCCACGACCAGATGATTGGAAATCCATCATGCGGTTCGGGTGCATCATAAAGAATACGATGCTTTCCTTTTATTTTGTTGATCCAGGCTTCTGCATCTTTAGCATCTAAAGTTGCTGAAATAGGTGCCGCGGTCAACGGACTTGAAGCTGCCAGAATTCCGGTAGCTCCTGCTGCAGCGAGCGTTCCGATAAACTCTCTTCGGGATGATAAGTGTTTGGGTTGTTTCATAAGAATTGATTTAGATGGTAAGATTCAAAGTCATTGAAATATGCAAGAGCAAATCAGCCGAATAGGATTTGCTTCTATAGCCTCTAATGAGAATGTTACAACTTTGAAATCTTAGAATCAGGCACAGTAATCTTGCATGTGGTACTATAGATAACCACCACGTACTTCAAAGTTGAAAGAAATCAACGAATAGGACAGGAGATGTACATCGGTAAAAGAAAGATAATGAAGATAGTACCGAAAGTCAAGGAATTTCCGGGATCTAGGTGTCTTGCGCGCGACTTTAAAGGAAATATAGTCGATTCACTATTTTGCTTTTATAAATAGATGCTTGCATCCATCCACTGGCGACATATCGGCTAGTAATTGATTTTCGCAAATTGATATGGATCCATTTAAATAAATACCCGTTCCTTCTTTGTTAATTGAAACAACATAATCATTTAGATTCTTTTGTACCTCCCACGTTCCCGTAATAACACTGGTTGAGTTTTCTAAAACGGTAAAGGTTGAGTTTGAATTAAAAGTTGCCGTTACGTATTTATCGGCCAGTGTAGGTTTTGCATCTGAACAGCAAGGACAATGTCTTTCTGTCCAGGTCCATGTACCAATAAGCTGAGTATGAATTGACAGCGAGTCGGTCAGTATCCCTCCACTGCAATTGCCAAAAGAAGTAATCACCAATTTCTCTTCGTTATCGTTACAGGAAAAGAGATAACAGCTTATGGCTACAATCAATAGAATTCGTTTCATGATTTATCTTTGTTGGTCAGACCCTAAAACCCATCACTGGGTTGTAATGGGTTCGAAAAAACTTATTCCCGGCCTTTTAGCTTCTCTAATGTTTCCCTGTTAAACTTTCTTTAACTATCCAGTGCTTTATTTATTTTACCGATCACAACATCCAGTTGGATAGAAGCTGAGTTGAGATGCTCAAGGTATTCTTTCTGTTCATCTGTAAGTTTTGTTTTCGACAAAAGGTTTGTAATGCCCAAAATACTGGCGAGTGGTGCGCGAAGTAAATGAGAATTGATGAAGGCATATTCTGCGAGTTGTTTGTTTTGATGCTCTAGTTGTTCGGTGCGTTCGTATACGCGATCTTCAAGATGTTCATTGTAATTTTTTAGCTGCTGGTTGCGATCTTCAATTTCCTTTGTCAGGTCAAGTAGCTCTGTATTTTGAAAGTTCAGTTTTTCTCGGATTTTGTTTTGCGTAAAACTGAAGAAAACGGCAAGTGTGGGGGTGGTAAGCATAAATAAAATACCTGCCACTAATAACCGATCAGGATAAAGGGTAATTTGATACACACCAACATTGTTCGAATTGTAAAGACCATGAGCAATGAGGGTAACAATAAATATAATTGTCCAGATAAGAGTTGCTCTTGGGTTAGCGAGAACGGCTACATATAATGGGCTAATGCCAATCCAAAAAACAGAAACATGAAAAGCTTGAGGATGGGGAAGAAACTGCGTTGCATTGGAAAGAATGATGAAAAAAAAATAAAGTGTTAGCAAATAACGATGCGGCACATTAGTGAGTGACAGGCCCATAAAAAATAAATCCACCACCAGGATGGATACGAAACTGAACCAGGTAAAACTTTTAAAATCGAATGTGAGTTCAAGAACCAGGCCGAATACATATAAGGCAAAAATGAGGGCCAGGTATTTTCGGAAAATAATAATACGCTGCCGTTCAGCTTCATGATGCGTAGGTAAGATAGGATCAACAAAATATTTCACCAATGCTCATGACTCGCCCATCTAACCGAGGCAGTATAAAATTAGCCAATACTGAGTCGTAATGAAATGTTAACAGCAAGTTTAAATCTGCTATCAGTCTGGTTCTCTAATACGGGCTTTTCTCAAGTTTACTATCCGCTGGTAATTCAAATAACGTTTTATCCAGAACCATCGGCTTGATCTCCACAGCGATGCTTTCAAGGCCAAACTGTGGAGTCTCCAGAATAATTTTTAGAGGGAGTGCATTTGATTTTGATATGACTTCATTCCAGTTCAAAAATTTATGATTTGCATACAAAGCCGGATCAACTTTTAATGTACTGTTGAAATAGAACTTCTGAACTCCAGACTTGCAGGTCAGGATGAGTTCGTCACACATGTATCCCAAAATCTCGATTGCATTCTTATTTATTTCAGAGGTTAAAACCTCGTTATCATTTATCGCAGCATCTTTCCAAAGTATTGATGAAACGTTTGACATTTTAGTGTAAAGCTTATTGTCCTGATTAATGTAAATCTGCCACTGAACTAATTTTCCATTCAAAGATGACTTATAGTCTCCTCCTTTTATACTGAACTCCTGTGTGGTACCCATCATTGAAGTAAATTGTTCATCCGGCATAGTGGTTGTCTTGCTCTTGTATTTATTTGAATACACAATTTTGCCTTCAAAGTTTTGCGCAGAGGAATCTGTAAGGTTAAGAATACAAACGAACAATAGTAGAATGAATCTTGTTGTCATAATGAATTAATAATTTATTGTATCCAATACGAACAGGGAAAGCAAATCTAATCGATCGATATTCCAGTATTGAACGATTGTAATATAAGTGTAGAGGTTAACTTGTACAACCTTAATTCTTCTATCGGTTGAATGTGTCTTTCTGTTACTTAATCAACATCAAAGCAGACATCGTCTCAATCCCATCAAACAAATTCTGAACACGTATATTTTCGTTTTCAGCGTGTTGATTGTTGTCGTGGTTGGCAATGGGAACAGAAATGGTTTTGGCGTTCAAATATTTTTCGATGACAAACAAAGGAAGACTGCCTCCGGTTGTAGGTTGAAGTACAACCTGGTCTTTTGTGGTTGTTTTTACAGCATCAATAATTTTTTGAGCGATGGGTAAATCCATAGAGGTACGCTGGGCGTTATAACCATCGCTGCCTGCAATTACCTTAATTATTTTTTCATGCTGTGCTCTTTCGCCATCCGTAGGTTCATGATCAATAACATAATAACCTTGTGTCTTAATGTGATCAATTACTTTTTGTTGTTGACGTTGCCAATCATTTCCCAATACTAATCTCAGATCGAGCACAGCTGTGGCATACGTAGGTATTTGATTCGATGCCATTTTGCCAACATTGCCGCTTTGCATTCCGTTGATGTTGAGGGATGGAAGATTGATTGCTTCGCTTAGTGAAGTTCCGGTCATCTCGGCCTGATGTATTCCTAATTCATTTTTCATTTGTTCATCAACTGAAGGTACTTCCTGCAACGCTTTTTGTTCTGAAGTACTTAGAGGTATCACATCATCGTAAAACCCTTTTATTATTACGCGCCCATTTTCATCTTTCATAGAAGCTAACAACGTTGCCAACATCATGGCGGGGTTAGGAGCCCAGTTTCCATAATGCCCACTGTGCAACGGGCGCTTTGATGCATAAACGGTAAGATCAAGATGGGCATCGCCACGCACACCAAAATAGATTTGCTTTTTACCAGATTGATGCACCGGGCCATCACAGATGATCCATAAATCAGATTGTAGCAATGTTGAATGCTTTTGTAAAATTTCATCGAGATGAGGTGAGCCTGCTTCCTCTTCACCTTCAAAGAAAAACTTGAGATTGAAATTTGGTTTTAAACCGTTTTTCTTTATCGCATCGTATGCATTCAAAATAGCATCAACACCGGCTTTGTCATCGGATGAACTTCTGGCGTATATTCTCCACTCTGGCTCATATGTATTCCCACCGGATGGGAATGGAATTGCCTTCCCATCTTTATCAATAGCACCAGCATATAATACTGGCTCAAATGGGTTAAGTCCTTTTGCCCATTGTGCAGGGTTAACGGGCTGGCCATCATAATGAGCATAGAAGATCAACGTTTGTTTTGCTTTCGGAATCATCACTTCACCATAGACTGATGGAGGCGCACCGGGTGTAGTTGGTGCTAACAGTTGGACCTTTTGAATTCCCCGCCTGGTCATCATATCCATAATGAAAGCGGCATTTCGTTTTATGCCAACAGAATCACTGGCCACGTTAGGTAGCGAAAGAAATTCCACGTATTCATTTATAATCGTTACTGAATTTTTCTTTGTGTATTCTCTTACCTTCAGTGTTTGTGGTGATTGTGCTGAAAGAAGCTGAATGAATAAACAGTATGGGAGCAGAAGAACCAAATGCTTTTTCATGAAATTGCTTTTGATGGTAAGATAATAAATTACCTGGTAGGTATTTTTGATTTTAATTGAAAGCAGAAGCGAGTAGCTGCCAGGTTTACAATAATCGGGATTTAATAGTTAGCTGTTACTAAAAAATAAAAGATCGCACAAGTGGATGCTTGTGCGACATAGAGTGAAGTATTTTATTTAAGATAATTTGGTCCAGCAAGAACTGGAACTAGATAATTTTGTGACCTTATTTTTTTGTGATCAATACTTATCTTTTACAATATTGCAATGTGACTCTGTTCAAAAGAAGTGTTTTCTAAATTTGCATTGTTATCTGAAACGGTAAAAATAATATCGTTGAAATCATGATCGCAATCTGTCTGAGTTACTGAAACGTCCTCGAAAGCGAGTACCAAATCGCCACACGTCTTTTCCTTAAACAAGACGTGTTGCTGAAGTTGATCTACATTCGATGATAGAGTTGAAAAGAAAGTGGTCTTGTTATAATTAATAACCCCGTTTTGCCAGCCATCAGCTATAAGAAAAAATCCAATCACAGTACCTTTTTTAAAGAGCTGATCACTTAGCTTCAACCGATCGCCAGCAGCAAGAACTTTGTTTGATACATTTGGAAAAAGAATATGCCAATCAACATCATGAGGATTTTGTGACGACTCCTCAGTAGTAAAAGCGTACCAGCCCAAAGTATTTTGAAGAGTAGCTCCCTCTGATATGAACGTCAGATACACATCGGTGTCACGCGTGAGTACAATTCTTTTCTGAACGGTGTCTGAGAAAAGCACCGCTTGCTTCGATTCATTATTTACAAATTCGGGAAATAGGCTTTTAAAACGCGGATAAAGTGTAGCGCATGGTTTCGTTGCAATAATTTCTGCGGGAACCTCATTAATTCGTACTACATTTTCCTCACAGCTCGCTAGTGTAATAGACAGTACTATGATTGATACAATTCTGACTTTCATGACAATGAGCTTAAGTATTATGCTCCGCACAGTCTTCTGCAAAGCACACACCATACCTTATTTGATGATTTCCACCACTGTAAAGCAGTTTACAGTTCGATTTGTGTTTATTTAATTCTACACTATTTAAAATACGATGCGTATAAACCCCATGGAGTTGGTGGTGTTTCAGTATAAATTTGTTAGCAAGGCAGCAAGCTTCACAATAATTACTGACAAATTGAATCCTTTGATGATTCCATAAATTTGGACTATCAAGGTGCACCGTTTGTCACTTTTGATCTTGTAGCTGAAACGGCTTTGGTGTATGTTTATTAAAAACACCAACCTCTATGAAATCAAAACGAATAGTATTTGTCTTAACCTTATTGCTTTCTTCTTTCTCTGTGACATCACAAGCGCAGACAGGGGACTGGATCAATTTGTTTGATGGCAAATCATTGGATGGTTGGAAAGCCAGTGAGCACCCTTCTACCTTTAGTGTAGGAGATAGTGGAATTGTAGTTTTTGGTGATCGGGCGCATTTATTTTATGAGGGCTCAGTGAACAATCATAATTTCAAAAATTTCGAATTTAGAGTGAAGGTGTTGACAAAACCAGGATCCAATTCCGGACTATTTATTCATACCACCTACCAGGAAACTGGATGGCCTTCGAAGGGCTATGAGATACAAGTAAACAATACGCACACGGATTGGAGAAAGACGGGAAGTATTTATGCAGTGCAAGATGTTAAAGAGGTATTCGTCAAAGACAATGAGTGGTTCACTGAGACCATTATTGTGCAGGGTAAAAAGATCACCGTAAAAATAAATGATAAGATCATTAACGAATATACCGAAGGCGAAAACGGAAGACTATCGGGTGGTACCATAGCCCTGCAAGGCCATGATCCAAAAAGTAAAGTGTATTATAAAGAAGTGATGATCAGGATTCTGCCGGATTGAGTGAGCAATTCTTACAACCACTCAAATGATTTAATCATAATGCCATTAAAACAATCGTCCATGCAACCCTTTGGAACGTAGCCACATAAGTTCATCATCCCAATGTCACTTGTTTCAAAATGAACATCGTTGTCTTGTGTGCTCACAACCAAATATTGTTTTCCACAAGTGTTATATAACTCATCAATAGTAATAGGTAGTGCGCCATCATGATTCGTACCTAAATGTGCCTGATCCTCTGTGTATACAAGTGTGATATCCTGCTCTCCGGTAGCCTGGTTAATTACATATTCATTATATTTTCTTTCAACGACTAGGCCATCCACCACCTTTATCTCAGTGGCACTTCCGTATCCTGACCATGAAGCAAAGGAAACTGAATAGACATACGAATTGTCATTCTTTGCCTTAAGCTCGTTCCATTTCTTCAGGCTTACATGTAGTTCTTTTAATTCGGTAGTGGCTACAGAATCATTTATTTCACATGATGTGATCATTAAGAGAACACCAATTGTCATGATAAGTGTTTGTATTGTTTTCATATAATTACATCCATATTATTGTAAAAAATTGGGCAGATAATTTTTAGACACACTCTATTCTTATTTCGTTGGAATAGACTAATAACTTATGTGCATTACAATGAAATGATAACGAGGATGCTGCAGAATTGAGTAAACGGCTCATCCTAATTTATCTTATTTTTTTAATACTACAGTAAACCTAGTCCATTTATCAACTTCACTTTCAGCGGATATTGAACCACCCATTGCCTCTACTTGAGTTTTTGTAATAAAGAGGCCAACACCTTTGGATTCGGCATGCTTGTGAAATGTATTATTTAATCCAAATAACTTATTTCCAAATTTCTCTAAATCTATCCCAAGTCCGTTATCATGAACAGTTAATAGTATATGGTTATTAATATTTTCAGTTTGAAGATGAATTTCCGGAGTACGGTCTGGTGATTTGTACTTTATTGCATTTGACAGAAGATTAAGCATAATGCTTTCAAGATACGATTTGGGATACTCAATGTTCATTGCATTAGAAAAATCACGGGTAATAACGGTCTTGGTTTCCATAACATGACCTGCTAATACCTCTATTGTTTTGTTGAGAATTTCCTCAAAGATTAATACTTCACTTTCCTTGCTTACATCTTCCTGAATTTTGAGGGCATCAGTCAGATCGTTTAATGTTGAGGTAAGATGATGTATAACAGTTTCAAATTTTGAAAACAGAACTTCTTTGTCTTCACTATTTGCACTTTGTTTATAGAAATTCAATAATGAGTTAAGATTGCCCACTGGTGATCTTAAATTATGAGACGCAATGTGTGAGAAGTTTAATAGTTTACTATTCTGTTTTTGAAGGTGATTGGCAAGTATCTCCAATTCTAATTTAGCCATTTCAATTTCTTTCGCGAAAGCCAGTTCTTTGTTAGTAATGATTAACTCCGCTGCCCGTTTTCCTTTCTCTTCGTTTTGAAAGACAAGTTCCTTATTGGCAATGATTAACTCTGCCGCCCGTTTTTCTTTTTCTTCATTTTGAAAGGCCAGTTCGATGTTCGCAATGCCCAACTCTGCTGCCCGTTTTTCTTTCTCTTTATTTTGAAAGACAAGTTCTTTGTTGGCAATGATTAACTCTTTGGCTCGTTTTCCTTTTTCTTCTACCAGTTTTCCTTTTTCTTCATTTTGAAAGGCCAGCTCTTTGTTGGCAATGATTAATTCTTCTGCTCGTTTTTCTTTTTCATCGTTTTGAAAGGCCAGCTCTATGTTGGCAATACCTAACTCTGCTGCACGTTTTTCCTTTTCTTTATTTTGAAAAACGAGTTCTTTATTGGCAATGATTAACTCCTCTTCGCGTTTTTCTTTTTCTTCATTCTGAAAAGCAAGCTCGATGTTGGCAATACCTAATTCTGCTGCGCGTTTTTCCTTTTCTTTATTTTGAAAGGCTAGTTCCTTGTTTGCAATGCCTAACTCTTCTGCCCTTTTTTCTTTCTCTTTGTTCTGAAAAGCCAGTTCTTTGTTGGCAACGATTAACTCTTCTGCCCGTTTTTCTTTCTCATTATTTTGAAAGGCCAGTTCTTTATTGGCAACGATCAACTCTTCCGCGCGTTTTTCTTTTTCTTCATTTTGAAAGGCCAGTTCAATGTTGGCAATATGCAACTCTCCTGCACGTTTTTCCTTCTCCTTGTTTTGAAATGCCAGTTCTTTATTGGCAATGATCAATTCTTTCGCGCGTTTTTCCTTCTCTCCATTTTGAAAAGCCAGTTCGATGTTCGTAATCTCTAACTCTGCGGCCCGTTTTTCCTTTTCTTTGTTCTGAAAGGCCAGTTCTTTATTAGCAATCACTAACTCTTCTGCCCGCTTCCCTTTTTCTGTCGCCAGTTTTTCTTTCTCATCGTGTTGAAAAGCCAGTTCTTTGTTGGCAACGATTAACTCTTCTGCCCGTTTTTCTTTCTCATCGTTTTGAAAGGCCAGTTCGATGTTGGCAATGCCTAACTCTGCAGCACGTTTTTCCTTCTCTTTATTCTGAAAGGCCAGTTCTTTGTTGGCGATGATCAGCTCTGCTGCCCGCTTTTCTTTCTCATCGTTTTGAAAAGCAACCTCATTGTTGACAATGATTAATTCTGTCGCCAGTTTTTCTTTTTCTTCGTTTTGAAAAGCCAGTTCTTTGTTGGCAACGATTAACTCTTCTGCTCGCTTTTCCTTCTCTTCGTTTTGAAGGGCCAGTTCTTTTTTTGTAACGATTAAACTCATTCTTTTTTTCTTTTACATACATCTTTAGGCAATGTTGAACGCATTACCATTAATAGAATTGGATTCTCTTCGAAAATCAATGTAGGTAACTTGAAATGCTTAAGTGTTACACAACCTGAGAAAAGATTTATATCATTCACACTAATTAGAAGAGCCTTCGCCATCCGACAGGCTCGTAACATAGGGTTTCAGCTCAATAGTAGTGTTTGGTTGCCAAATGACACAAAAACTCAGGTCACTTATGATGATAGGATTGGCTAATGAGTCGCATACAGGGAACAGCACAGAATTCTGCCAGATTGCATAAAGGATTATTAAAGATAAGAGTTGAGTAAAAACGAGAACTCTCATTTCAGTAGCTCTATTCCACTTTCTTCATATACATATACCAATTCCATTCCCACGTTTTACCCTTGTCTTCAGAGAAGGCTTGGCTCCAAATTGGATTATTTTTGTCTCGTGCATCCCATCGAAAGACGACCAAAATATTTTTGTCTTGGAAGAAGTCTTTGGTAAAGAAATGTCCTATGTTATTTTCAAATGATCCAACCACTGGCGGATCTAGCTTTCCTCCGACTGAATCTGCCCAGTAAATACTCCACAACTTTGTTTTGAGATTAAAAAGCCGAATCGACATTCCTTCAAAGGGTTGGCCATCAAATGTTGCGAGGAAATTATCGATGTTGCCAATACCATTCAACACTCTGTACATTTCTTGTGTTGAGTGAAATTCAACCCACTCGGTGCAATTATCTAATCTTGATTTTAATTTCTTATTGTGAAGATTCCATTTACCTTCAAAAAAATCAAAATCGTGATGAGATGAAGATGTTGACGCAGGGATTATCAATTCATTATTTTCATCAAAGTTTATTTTCGGTATCTCTAATGGGTCTTGATTTGCCATAAATTTATTTATGATTATTCGGGAGGGGCAAGACTCATTATATTATGGATTTTTTTTCTTCTCCTGTTCTGCATACACTACAGTTTGCTTTTTTAACAAAAAGTGATGAATGGCTTCTACATCCGCTTCGCTAAGTGAATTACTAAAGTTGGCCATTCCATTTTGTGCGAGAATTCCTTTCAATAAAATATCATTGAACAGCATGTGTTTGGCTTCTGGTAATTTCGAAAGATCAGGATGCTGTGAAGTGTGACGATCACCAAATTTCCCATGACAGATATCACAATAGAATTCATACAGCGCAGCGCCTTTTTTGATTAAATCTTCTTTGATTTTTATATCCGGAGGTGCGGGAGCTTCAATGTGTTTTTGTTTTGGAGGAAGGGGAGTTTCGCCACCTCCTAATTTAAAGGCAATGATTCTACCTTTGTTTTCATATTGAAAGAAAGCAGCATCCGGTAAATAGCCACTGGTTTCAGCTCCACCATAACCAGCCATCACGACAACATATTGTTCTCCATCTATGCTATAGGTTGTTGGAGCTGCCATAATTCCGGTTCCGGTAAAGATCGATTTTAGTTTTTCACCAGTCCTCGCATCATGTACATTAAAATATCCCGTGCGGGTTCCCTGAAAAACTAAATCAGGTATTGACATGGTACCGCCATCAGGTCCACCCTCTGGAAATTTCCATGCCACTTTTTGGTTTACCGGATCCCACGCCAATAAACTTTCTGATCGGGTTGTATCTTCTGCTGCCTTTACTTGATCCAAAACATTTTTTCTGAACTTATACATATTAGCATAGTCAAGGTTCGTGTTGTCAACATCGGGTAGCCATTCATAGGTTGGAAAACTTTTGAATACCTGTGGCACAGCACGCTCCGGTATATACACCAAACCTGTTGTTGGATTGTAAGACATCGGTTGCCATACGTGTCCACCTCCGAGATATGGAACTACCAATCTTGGTTTTTCATTGTACCATTTTCCATTTTCTGTCAGAACAGGGCGCCCCGTTTTTAAATCAATATAACTTGCCCAATTCACTTTGGTGTATTTCTCTGCCGAGATCAGTTCACCGGTTGCTCTATCCAACACATAAAAGAATCCATTCTTCGGTGCCTGCATAATCGTCTTTCTAACTTTGCCATTGATCTCCATATCGGCCATGATCATATTTTGAGTGGCCGTATAATCCCAGATCTCTGCAGGAGTGGTTTGATAATGCCACACTAATTTTCCATTGTCAGGATTGATGGCGAGAATGGAAGAGAGAAATAAATTATCACCACCTGATGGACTTCTAAACCAAATGGGATAAGGCGATGAGTTTCCTGTACCAACATACAGTAAATTCAACTCAGCATCATAAGCGGATTCTCCCCATACCGTTCCCCCTAATCCTGATTGCCAATGTGATTTTGGATCCCAGGTTTTCGCAGCCATCTCCATCTCTGGGCTTTCATAAGGTTTGGAAGGATCGCCCGGCACAATCCAGAAGCGCCACTTTTGTTCTCCGGTCTTTAAGTCATAGGCCGTAACATAACCTCTCACTCCATACTCGCCTCCGGAATTTCCAATCATCACAATCTTACCGGCTACTTGTGGCGGACTTGTGATGGTATAACCTTTTGTGCGATCTGTAAAAGTATCTTGATTCCAAAGCACAGTACCATCTTCAGACTTCAAACAAACCAAATAACCATCTAACGTTCCTACATAAACTTTTCCTTCCCAAACGGCCACACCACGATTTACAGCATCACAGCAAGCTCTTCGTCCATACGAAGCATCGACTAGTGGTTTGTATTTCCAAATTTCTTTTCCTGTTTTTGCATCGAGTGCATATACAACACCCCATGCACCTGATGTGTACATAATACCATCGACAACAATGGGTGTTGCTTCTAATCCTCTGGGTACATTACCAATCATGGTGCTGGCATCATACTCCCACGCATATCCGAGGTCTTTAACATTTTCAATCGTGATCTGCTTCAGTGGAGAATAGTGCTGCATTTGTTCATTACCACCCAGCGACAACCAATCACTTGCTGCGCGATTTGATAAACGTTCCTGGTCAATCCAACCTCTTGGCTTTTCGTCTTTACAACTGATGATTGAAATGAAAAGCAAAGAGATGTACATTATTTTTCTCATGGATGGGGGATTTATTGAATTCAAGATAACCATAGTGCGCTAAATAGCATTAGGTATCTTTTAACTTAACATTGAGATTACATAGATTTGCTTCCGACAACGTTTCCGGGTTGATGAAACCAAGGTAATTCTGGATTATTTTTCCTGAGGCATAGCTTTAAAACCAGACGTCATCTCCAACTGATTTCACCGTTTCCAGTTGTTGTTTTAAAGAACCAGCACAGTTTGTAGTTTATCGCTGATCGTGATTGAAAATTATCGATTGTGATTTTTAATTTGTTGACCTATGTAGTGTAATGCTTTGTGATATGTTTCTATTCCATGCCCAACATTTTCAAAAACCTTCACTTCTTTTAGACTACTTATTTTGTCCTTAGCATTTTTGACCGAACGTTGGAACGGAAATAAAAGATCCTTGTCGCCCTCTAGTAAATAAGTGTCCACTTTTACTTTCCTCAGCTCATCGTTCATGTAATAAGGCTTTTGTGTATTGTCACGATATCTGGTTAAAGCAAAAAGTTCGTAGTCTACTATAAGTTTCTCTGACACCGCTGATAGTGCGTGGTTGGGTTTGCTAAACACAGCAGCATCAAGAAATTTTATTATGTTTTTTGCATTGGGTTTGATAATAGGCAAAAGATTATAATACAGATTTTTAAATGTTAACGAGAAAGATTGCAGACATCCTGGATTGAGAAGAAATGCAGCCTTCACCCGTTGTGGATTTACAATGCATAACTTCATGCAGACTAAACCACCAAAGGATGCTCCTGCAATAAATGCTTTATCAACATTAACCTTATCCAAAACCTCTATGGCCCATTCACCAAATTCTGTTGATTTAATGTCCGGAGTATCTCCATCACTCAAGTTCGGGAGGCCATTAGTTTCCACCAGATAGATCTTAAGTTTGCAATTTAAATTATCGAGTCCCTTATCAAAATCCCAAAAAAGTGAGGTAGTTCTTGCTCCCGGAAATACAACAAGGGTGTCGATTATGTCAACTGATTCGGTATTCAATCCCCAAATATGTGTCTTGCCCAGTGATGTATTGATCTCGATACGTTGATATGATCTGGTGTTACTTTTTTCAAGTTGAGTCACCCAATGGTTAAACCAGTCATGATCTTTTTGATTGTCTTTAAACGCAGATATGTTCTTTATTTTCATTTGCTATTTTTTAGTGAACCGTGAACAGTCTTATTCTCTTCCAACCGGATACAATAAATATCGCTCATCATAATATTTCGTTTTGCTATAAAACCAGATGAATATTGCGTTGGGATTGTTTGCAAAGTTTGCGTCCTCTGATTTCTTCTTTTCAAATTCTTGTTTCAGGTCTGGGGATTCTTCCAGCATTTTTTTAATGGTTGGTTCCATTACATAGGCTTCTATGTATTCTGTACGTTGAAAAATCTGATAAAAGAACCCCCAACTGAAATACGAATCGGGTGATTTGGGTTCGAGGAGTATCATAGCCAGATCTCCTAATGGTTGATCGGTTGAAATGTAAGCTGACCCTGTGGAGAATGTTTCCTTTCGAGTTTCAACAGTAGTCGTTCCCGTTACCTGTATATGCCCTTCAAAAGGCGCTGGTCTACCTTGTTCGTTCTGAAATTTAACATCGCTGATTCGGTACATCTCCACCCCGACTTCACGCGCTTGTTTGAGTATCTCCATTTGAATACCGTGTCTCTTCAATCGTTCAATCACTTCATAACAGTAAGCGGGTACATAATAGGCTTTCGGCCGAGCAATCCACTCACTGCCTTCAGTTGCTTTATAATTTACAATCTTTGTGGTCGTTGGTTTCCCCGTCCATTCCACATAGTCGGAATTGGTGATGGATGATTTAACAAGCTTTGATTCAATACCTAGCAGATTTAAACTGTCAGGAGCTGCAGAAGAACTCTTGGATAGTTGTGCGTTGGATTGTGTTTCAAAGGTTACAGCATTTTTCATTTGTGGAACTTTCCACTTCATCGGAATTTGAGCAGCTCTTTTTGCCCTGTCTGCTTTCGTACTTTCTTTAAGGGATTGTCCTTCTGTTGCTAAAAATTTTAGTGTGCTTTCTAACAACACATACGTTCCTAAAACTCTTTGCTTGAATGGTTTTAAAGAATGATTTTCTACCAGCACACTAGCCAAGTGTCTGGCATCTCCATAGGCATCCGAAAATCTGGGCTCACCGAGCGCTAGAATATTTCCTTGTGAAAAATCGCGGTCGTTTACGGCAAATAATAATTGCCCGGGTATGTGCCCGTTGGCTTTTAAATCCTTATCAGCATACGGTTTAAATTTTGAGCCTAACCAGGTAGCAATGGCTGGCGAGTAACCTTGTGACCCGTGACCACCAAAGGTAATGTCGTATTGATAATCGGCACCATCGGTAACGTGGATGTCCATGTACATTAACGGATCATATTCATTCATAACATTTACTACCGCCCGAACTTCTTTTGTATCCTGTTTAGCGTAATCTCTATTCAAATTTAAATTTTCTGCATTTGTTCTCCATCCCATGTTTTGTGGTCCGCGTTGGTTGGGTCTATTGTACGAAGAACTGCGTTCATGACCATCGACATTCAGAATCGGAATGAACAAGAAGTTAACAGCATCTAACAAATTCTTCTTATCTCCGAAAGCAATATCCCGCAACAACATCATGCCGGCATCCTTACCATCTATTTCTCCGGAGTGAATACCGGCTTGCACGAACAACAAAGGCTTAGCAGAATTTTTTAATGCTGTAGCTGTCGTTACTTTTTCAGAAGAAGCAATGATCATAAAAATATCACGCCCCTCCGGACTTTTGCCAATCGAAGTCATGCTGAGTAATGGAGACGCATCTGAAATTTTTTTCAACCAGTTCATGGTTTCGTTATAATCCGGAGTAATGATGAAGCCCGATTTTTCAGTGGGCGTGATCCACGGATTGTTGGGTTTGGCAATCAATAATTCGCTCTTACCTTTCCATTCCATAACGGGTGGGAGGATGGATTGAGCCTGCGATGATGCGACCATTAAAACTAAAAGAGAAAATATCAAAAAACGTAATTTGTTTTGAGTTAGCATGTTCAATGTTTTTAATTATTGTTTAATTGCTCTGCTTGTTTCAGATATACGAGACTGATCACTCTTAATAGATGCATTTCTATCATGTAGTAAGAATAGTAAAAAAGCGCGTATCAAAATGCAATGTTGGGAATGATTTCTCTTCGCTCATTATCTTAAATTGAGTTTCGCGTGAAGATAAATATTACTAAGTTAGGTTCTAAAGAAAGCTTGCACACCAACTAGTACAAGTTGATAAACTCAATGATTCTTTCTCTGCACAAACTTGAACCCCTCAAACCAAATAACTGAAACAAAACCTACAAAAACACCAATATCCTTGTATTCTGTGTTCGGATGAAATTGGCATGATGGTGTGTTGTTCTTAAAATAATGTTGAAAACATAAATGAGTATAAATCATGCCAACTGAAGCATGGAGTGTTCGTAAGAGTGAAGCAATCCTCAAGCTACGATGAGCGCTTCATAGCTTGAGCATTGTTTCGGCATGTCCCGCCAAAATGCAGGAATCTTCCTCGCAATGATTTAATGGATGAAAAAGATTATTCTTCCTCCGTATTTTTTAACAGCCCAAGAAGTTCAAATGCACCTTTGATAACAATTAAATTCTCTCTGTTAAAACTTTCTTCTAAAATCACTTCTGTAAATTCACCTTCACTATTGACAATAGTCACAGGAATTGCTTTGAACTCATTCTTTCCGGTCGAAACAAAAATATAATGACCTCCTTCAAAATTGACCAATGCATTATTCGGCAGAGCGTCCACTTCATTCAAGGCGGTTTCGATACTGGCCGTTACAAACATTCCTGGTAATAATGTAGGATCCTCCTTATCCAGGTGACAGTGAATATTAATTGTACGCTCCGAGCTTATTTCTTTTCCGATAAGAAATACAGAAGCCCCGCGGATGATGTTGGTATTGGCTAGCTGAAATTTAACTTTTTGCCCGACCGCTATTTTATTAATATCCTTCTCATAAATCTGAAGTTCAGCATGGATGTGATCGAGGTTTACAATCTTGAACATCACATCAGTAGGATTTACAAATTGTCCAGTATTTACATTCACTTGAGAAACAAATCCATCCACAGGAGCATAGAGATTAATAGTAGACTTGATACTTCCTTCCACTAATGATGCAGGAGAAATATTGATCATGTGCAACTTCGCTTCCAATCCTTTTACCATCGCTTTCAAACTTTCAAATTGTGATTTCGATTGTTGTAATGTCTTAGTAGCGTTCACATTTTCTTTTGACAGTTCTACTTGTCGGTTATATTCTGATTCAGCGAATTCCAGTTTACTTTTATTGTCGAGATAGTCCTGTTGTAACTGAATGTATTCCTGGTTCTCAAGAATAGCGAGTACATCACCCTTGCGCACTTTCATCCCCTGAAGAAGGGTTGTTGATTTTACAAATCCGCCGAGAGGTGCAGATACAGTTATTAAATTCTGAGGTGGCACATCTAGTATTCCATTAGCTTGTATGGCTGTGCCCATGGCCTTCTTTTCAATTTTACCAAATGTAATATCAGCAGCTTTGTATTGGGCCTCGGTGATGATTATGGAATTATTCGATGCAACTGAGTCAGGTGAATCTTTTATTTCTGTTTTCTTGCTACCACACGCTGAAATCAATACTGCACTAGTGATAAGGATGATTATATTTTTCATTTTACTTGTTGCCGTTTAAGAATTGAATGGTAATGATACTTTGATTGTATTGTTGTAGTGCTAACAAATATCCTTCGCGAATTGCCAGTGACTGACGTAAGTTGAGCAAGAGTGTTGTGTAATCAAGCTCTCCACTTTTAAAGGCCTTACGACTTTGACTGGTCAGCAGATTTGCGGTTTCAAGAGCGGAGTCTCTGTAGTAACTCAAACTGTTTTTATTTTTCATCAACTCTTCAATGGCTTGATTGTATTGGTGTGTGATGGCTAATTGAAATGATTCTTTTTGTTTTTCAGCAACCTGTGTTTCGATGTTGGCCGCTTTGATGCGCGCAGTATGCGGTCCAAACCACAATGGAATTCCAATACCAGCCTGAAAACCCTGAAAGCGTTTACTCGAACCAAAATATTGATCCGTTCCATTTATATTCTGTGTTCCAATTAAGGTTTGATTAAAATATCCAATACGTAAATCAGGCAATGTCCGCGATACTTCTAACTTCTTCATTCGTCTTGAAACTTCAATGTTGTTCGTTATTAAAGCAAGAGAAGGATTCTGATCAATGGAAGAAGAGTCGACTGTATTAAAAGAAACAAGTGTTTCCTGATCTCCAACCACATCTGTAATTTGTTTAGACTGACATAGAAGCTGAAGATGATTTAATGCGATTCGGATATCGGCATCATTTCGTGCGATCAGATTTTTAATCTCCATCAATTGTGTATCAGCAGAAGTCCTGGCCAGTAATGTACCCTCACCAGTTTTATATTGAACCGTTGCGGCTCTTGCCAGATCAGTCAATAAGCTGTCATGCTGAAGCAGCGTATGTTGTCGTTCCTTCAGATAAACGAGTTGATTAAAGACTTGCTTTACCTGAAACGATAATTCATTTTTCGTTACACTTTCTTTAAGCATAGCAGAATTAACAAGTGCTTTGTTCAACGAACTTTGCGACCCAAACACAGTTGGAAACGGAATGCTTTGTGAAATCGTAATATTATTGTCGTTCTTCTGAATGCTGTTATACTGACCGTACATTAAGGACACGTCTGTTTTTGGAATATCGACAGAAGTTTTATTCAATTGTTGCTGCCTTGATACTTCTAAGCCACTGGCTTGAACCGATGGATTTTTTTCTAACGCAAACTTGATGGCGTTCTCCAATGAGAGCGAAGTTTCCTGAGCAAAGCCAGCAAGCGGCATGGCCAGAATTAGAATTGCTAATGGTGTCTTTCTCATATGAGTTTATGATTTGAATCGATATACAAAATGTTCAATATGGCTATCCCTCCATTTTCTTTTTTAGGAAGTGTAAAAAAGTGAGATCTGAAAACCGGTTTTGTGTTTTCTAATAGCGGGCGCTCGGTTTCATAAATAACTACTGAATTGTTTTGAGCTTGAGTCTCTACGCTAAAACCAATGGTTATCAAAATCAACAAGGAAGCTAATTTTGGTTTTATACTTCTTGCGGAAATATTTTCAGTTACATAATATAATACCGGTAAAACGATAAGTGTAAGTATGGTTGCACTAAGAAGTCCACCAATAACAACAGTAGCTAATGGCTTCTGCACTTCTGCCCCACTTCCGTGCGACAAGGCCATTGGTAAAAAACCTAATGAGGCCACCGTTGCCGTCATGATCACAGGACGCAATCGCGTGGTGGTACCCTTCATAATAATTTCAACCAGATCGTTTATGCCATTTTGTTTTAAGCGATTGAATTCAGAAAGGAGAACAATGCCATTGAGAACAGCAACACCAAACAAAGCAATGAAGCCAATACCAGCTGAAATACTAAACGGCATGTCGCGCAACCACAAAGCAAATACACCACCGATTGCGGATAATGGAATAGCAGTATAAATTAAAAGTCCTTGTCGGATGGAACCGAACGCAAAGAAAAGTAAAATGAAAATCAGAACCAGAGCAACCGGTAATGCAATGGCAAGACGTGCGCGCGCTTCTTGTAAATTCTTAAAGGTGCCACCATACTTTACAGAATATCCGGGTTCAAATTTTATCGTTTTGTCAACCTTTGCCTGTAATTCTTTTACAATACTTTCCACATCACGACTTCCGGTATTAAATCCAATTACGATTCTGCGTTTTGCATCGTCACGTTGTACCTGGTTAGGCCCCACTTCCAAAACAACATCTGCTACTTGCGACAGAGGGATTTGTAAACCGTTTGGATTTGTAATGGAAAGATTGCGTACATCTTCAATGGATTTACGGTTCTCCTGATCAAGTCTCACAACAATATCAAATCGTTTTTCACCTTCGAATAAAAGCCCGGCACTCTGACCGGCCATCGAAGTATTGATAACTTGATTTACGTTTTGAACTGTTAAGTTAAATCGTGCCAGTTGATCACGCTTTAAGCGGATGATAATCTGTGACAACCCTGTAATATTTTCAACAAAAATAGTTTCAGTACCTTCAATGCCTTCCGCCAGCTTTCCTACCTGGGCGCCATATTGAGTAAGCTTATCCAAATCCTCACCATAAACTTTGATCACCACATCCTGGCGCGCACCTGTCATCAATTCGTTGAAACGCATTTGTATGGGATGTTGAAAATCAAACCAAACGCCAGGAACATTTTCGCTCAACACCTTGTGCATCTTTTCAATCATTTCATCTTTTGTCTTCGCGCTTACCCATTCCGATTTATCTTTCATTACTACCATAAGATCCGCTGCTTCAATGGGCATTGGATCGGTAGGGATTTCTGCAGAGCCAATTTTAGCAATTACTTTTTCTACCTCAGGGAAGTTTTTAAGAATTGCTTCTTCACCTTTCAGGGTTGCCTGCACGGTTGAGGTGAGACTGCTTCCGGTGAGTAGGCGTGTCTCTACTGCAAAATCACCTTCATCGAGCTCTGGCAAAAATTCTCCACCAAGTGTTGAGAAAATAAAAATGCTGGCAGCTAACATTACCAGCGAAACCACAATGGTTAGTTTACGGTTGACAATCGACCACGTAAGAGCCGGTGAATAAAATTTATGAATCCAATTGATGATGCGATCGGAAATTGTTTTTTTATGCGAAGGATTTTTACTGAGAAATAAAGCCGAAGCTAGTGGCACATAGGTAAGCGATAATATTCCCGCACCAATAATGGCGAAGATTACAGTTTGTGCCATGGGCTTGAACATTTTTCCTTCAATGCCCACGAGTGAGAGAATCGGTAAGTACACAATCAGGATGATGACTTGTCCGAACGCAGCCGCATTCATCATCTTCTTTGCAGATGATCCTACCTGATCATCCATTTCAGATTGTGTGAGTCTATGACTGTGCCCTGAAGTAGCAATGTAATGAAGCGTTGCCTCAACAATAATAACCGCACCATCTACGATCAATCCAAAATCAATCGCACCTAAACTCATTAGATTTCCGGATACGCCAAATAGATTCATCATAATCACAGCAAAGAGCATGGCCAGTGGAATGACGGAAGCAACTACAAGGCCTGCACGTAGATTACCTAATAGCAGAACCAGAACGAAGATCACAATCAACGCGCCTTCTGCAAGATTTCGTGTTACAGTTTCAATGGCATTATTAACAAGTTTGGTGCGATCGAGAAAAGGTTCTATTGTTACACCATCCGGTAATGTTTTTTGTATCGCGGCAATGCGTTCTTTCACATCGGCAATTACACGCGAAGAATTGGCGCCCTTCAGCATCATCACCATGGCACCTACCGTTTCACTTTTTCCATTTTGAGTCATCGCACCAAAACGAATGGCGTTGCCTGACTTTATGGTTGCAACATCGCGCATTAACAAGGGCAAGCCTGAGTCGGAAGATCGAACAATAATATTACCGATGTCCTCGATGGATTGAATTAAACCTTCACTTCTGATGAAGTATGCACTACTGCTTTTCTCAATATATGCACCACCTGTATTTTGATTGTTGTTTTCGAGCGCGGCAAATACTTCGCTGACAGAAAGATGAAGACTTCTTAATCTTTCAGGAGCAATTGCAATTTCAAATTGCTTGAGGTATCCACCGAAACTACTCACATCAGCAACGCCTTTTGTTCCGAGTAATTGCCTGCGCACAATCCAATCCTGAATGGTGCGCAATTCCATAACGGAATATTTATTTTCATACCCCGGCTCTGTCTTTATTATATACTGATAGATTTCTCCAAGCCCCGTGGTCATCGGTGCAAGCTCGGGAGTTCCAACACCGGGAGGTATTTGTTTCTTGGCTTCAGTAAGTCGTTCACTTACTTGTTGACGTGCCCAATAGACATCTTTATCATCAGAAAAAACAATGGTGACAACCGATAACCCAAAGCGAGAGAAGGAGCGAATTTCTTCGATGCCTGGAATAGTGGCCATGGTTTGTTCAATGGGAAAAGTTACCAATCGTTCAATGTCCAAAGCGGATTGAGATGGGGCGATGGTTAAAACCTGAACTTGATTGTTGGTGATGTCAGGCACAGCATCGATAGGAAGCTGCGTTACGGAATAACTTCCCCAACCGATCAATCCGAGAATTAATAAGCCTACAATAAGTTTATTGCGTATAGAAAATTGAATAATAGAATTAAGCATGGAGCTAAATCATTTTTAAAGAATGTACAAACAAAATTTATTTGACCTTGTAAGAAGGTAAAATCAACAGGTCAAAAATAAAATTGAGACTATGCTCTTGGCGGTTGCCAAATAGAAAAAAGAAAGGACGAAGAGATAAATTGAGACGATGGAACAAGAGAATTATCAGCAACGGGAAAATCATTTACAACAGACTCAAAGAAATTATCAGGTGGCAACGCAATAGCGATTAACAATTCATCGCAGTGATTACTCTTAAAGGGCAGCTCCGAATCATGATCATCATGCTGAACAGCATTACCAGAATAATGAAGCATAATAAAATTCAGGAAGGTAATATCTTCATTCCCTTTTCTGTGTTCGAAATAATGTTGAAAGAAAACAGGTAGTCTGAATACCTGATGCAGCTCAGTGTTTACCGATAGGTAAATAAATAAGAATACTATGGCTGCGGTCTTTCTCATGTTAATGCTTTACAAAAAAACGCATAAATTCTGAATTGATACTGAATTAGGCCTTAGAATTTCTCTAAATTAGGTTAGAATGATCACACCAATGGGTCTGAACTGAATTGTGAGCGATTTGGTTGAGTCAATTTACTCCTACATCTCAAGAGTTTTATCGGTTTATCTTTATCACATGCAACTCCACCACTTGTTTCCGCAGTTCAACACAGAGCTCATTCAGCATCTTGAAAAAATTGGACATGTAACCGAATTCGAAGACGGTACAATGCTGATGCGCCCTGGTCAGTATTTTAAAAATTCACTTCTCATTTTAGACGGACGGGTGAAGTTGTATCGTGAAGGTGAAGATGGTGAAGAATTTTTTCTTTATTATTTAGAAAAAGGTAACGCTTGTGCTCTTTCGATGATTTGTGCTACCAAAAATGAAAGTAGTGCCGTTAAAGCAATGGCCATTACGAATGTAAAGGCACTGACCATTCCGATTCAATATATGGATGCGCTTATGAAAGACTATCGTCAGTGGTATTATTTTGTATTGGAAACGTATCGTTCTCGATTTGAGGAACTGTTGGAAGTAATCGACCAGGTTGCGTTTCATTCCATGGACCAGAAACTGGAGTTTTATTTGAAACGTCAATTTGAATCGTTAGGAGTAAATAAAATAATCATTACCCATCAGGAGATTGCAGATGACCTCAATTCTTCGCGCGAGGTAATTTCCAGATTACTCAAAAAGCTGGAGTCACAGAAAAGGATTTCGATTTCGAGAAATGAAATAAGCAGACTTACATTGTAATCTTCATGTGACTCAAGTCACAGAGTTTTGTCTAATCACTATAGATCTTTGTCACCATAAATCAAAAGACAATCAATATGAGCAAAGACGTAACAACTCAATTATACCAGAGCCTTAAAAGCAAAGATTTTCAACAAAAACTGGCAAATACATCTGACGCTATATTGTTAGACGTTCGAACAGACGAAGAATTTAAGAGTGAGCATATACCAAACGCCATCAACATTAATGTAATGGAGGACTCCTTCATTGCGAAAATTGCAGCACTCGACAAAACCAAAACCTATTTCGTGTATTGCCGCAGTGGTGGAAGAAGCGGCTCAGCATGTTCCATTATGTCCAAGCAAGGATATAATGTGTACAATCTTGCCGGAGGAATTTCAAATTGGACAGGAGAAGTTTGTTAAAAAATTAAGTTATGAAGAGGTGGAAGATTTGGGGATTTGGGATTGTGATTGGCGCAGTAGGAGGATACCTGTATTGGTATTATGTGGGTTGTATCAGTGGAACGTGCGCCATCACTTCTTCGCCTTTAAACAGTACACTTTATGGTGGATTAATGGGCGGTTTGATTATTAATACATTTAATACTTCAAAGAGAAGTAAAGACAAGATCGAAAATACTCAGAATGAAAAAGTGTAGTTTTGAAATGGAACAAGTGAACGCTATGTTTGTTGTCAGGCGTAATCATTTCCCCGACTCACATATTTGGATTGAGGTAAACAAAATAAAGAATTGATTTTTCAGGTTTTCATCATTGGCTTCATCTTTAGTTTTGTAGGATCCATTCCTCCCGGAACGCTAAATGTAATGGTGCTTCAACTGGGGCTGGAGAATAAAGTGAAGATTGCACTTCGTTTTGCTTTGGCTGTAGCGATTGTTGAATATCCGTATGCATGGATTGCTGTTGAGTTTGAGCATCTCATCACCTCATCACCCATCATACTTGGAAATTTTAAATTGTTGGCAGCCGTGGTAATGACCTCGCTGGGTTTGTTTGGATTGTGGGCAACGCGCAAGCCGTCTATGATATCCGTCAAATTACAGGAGAGTGGATTTCGAAGAGGACTGATCTTAAGTATTTTAAACCCACAAGCCATTCCATTTTGGATTGGTTTAACAGCTTATCTAAAATCAGAAGGCTGGATAAAACTCGACACTACATTTCGTTTACATAGTTATGTATTGGGGACTTCCGTTGGAGCAATGGCATTACTCACCTTATTGGCAATGTTAGCGCAAAAAGTTTCTTACCAGTTTCAACAAAATCGATTTGTGCGAATGTTGCCCAGCATCATACTATTGGTACTCGGGCTAATTGCTTTCTTTAATTATTTTTTTTAAAATCTTTTCAAAAGAAGTCTGTTCCATTGAGGAAGGTCATCATAATGGCTGATTCTTATCAGTAAAATAACAATGCTACATCTTTAATTTCAATACGCGTTAACATTTATCGTCAATGTGACTTTTGTTACAGATTGACAATGTTGAGCATACTAGCTTTGTTTAAAATTAAAAGACATGAAAAAAAATATGGGTTCTGCTGATCGTATTATCCGGGTGATAATCGCTGCGATTATGGTTACATTTTCCTTTACAGGAATTATTAGTGGAATGTGGGGTTTAGTACTCATTGCTCTATCTGCGATTTTTGTTCTAACCAGTTTAGTAAGTTTTTGTCCGATGTATTTACCGTTTGGATTAAGCACACTTCGGGAAAGTATTCACAGTAAAAATTATAATTGATATAATATCATGATTGAAACATTAAAAAAGATTTTTGGAGTTGGGTCTGCTGTGAACTACGCAGCTCTCGTAAAACAAGGCGCCATCATTCTGGATGTGCGCACAAAAGGAGAATATGCCGGAGGACACATTAAGGGATCGATGAATATTTCAGTTGATCAATTGAAAAGTAATTTGAATCGATTGTCGGATAAAAATAAAACGATTATAACCTGTTGTGCATCTGGAATGAGAAGCGCCTCAGCAAAAAGTATTTTAAAATCAAGTGGCTATGTGAATGTTCACAATGGTGGAAGCTGGCCAAGCCTGCAACATAAACTTTAAAAGGTATGGGATCTCATTTTTATAATGTCGACATCGCGTGGAGCAAAGACCGCAGAGGTATGATGTGCTCACCCGAATTAAATGGAACAGCCAATTCAAGTGGTTGCATTGAAGTAGCCTCACCTCCGGAATTTCCAAAAGGTATTCCTGGTATTTGGTCGCCAGAGCATTTATTCACCGCTGCAGTAAGCAGTTGCCTGATGACAACTTTTCTGGCGGTTGCTGAAAATTCAAAACTTGATTTTGTTTCTTTCAAATGCAGCTCGAAAGGTAAACTCGAGCAAGTAGAAGGAAAGTTTATGATGACTGAAGTCTTGTTAGAACCAGTAGTGGTAGTGAAAGATGAAAAGGATATGGAGCGTGCGATGAAGGTACTTCAAAAATCAGAAGCAAATTGTTTGATCTCGAACTCAATTAAGGCGAAGGTTGTTATGAAGCCACTAGTCGAGGTAGAAACGGTCAACGCATAATAATGGCAAACGCAACATTTTCAGAACTGATACAAGGCAACAAGCCAACCTTTGTAGATTTTTCAGCGGAATGGTGCGGACCTTGTAAAATGATGGCGCCAATTCTTGAAGATTTAAAATCAAAGATTGGAGATAAAGCACGCATCATCAAAATTGATATTGATAAAAATCCACAGGCAGCTTCGGCTTATCGTGTGCAGAGTGTTCCTACGCTAATACTTTTTAAAAAAGGCGACATAGTGTGGAGACAATCAGGAGTAGTCCCTACAGAATCGCTGAGGCGTGTTATTGAACAATATGCTTAGTAAATCGTTTCGTTGAATCAAAGTTGAGATTGAATTTTATCAGTTTTTAAATTGAAGAGATAGTTTGCAGCGAATAGTATTCTAAACTCCTTTGTGCCTTAAGATATTATCAGAAACAGAAATACGAGTTTACTTCTTTTCCAGAATTAGCCGAGTCTCTTCCAGGTCTAATTCATATTCAATTTTCCGAAGCGCTTCATCACTGATATTTCCTTCCCTTCTCATCGTGATGATATGCTTTCTCTCCATGGAAAGTAGTTCATGTTGAATGCGATGGAATTCATTAATCTGATCTTCGTCTATTCTGCGTTTGGCCTGATCTTTTTGCAATCGCTGAATGCGTATTTCGTATTTCGTTTTGATTTGATTTAATACCTCATCACTCAAACTCAAAGAGAATTCTTCTTCAATCCTATTAATTACAGATACTGCAATTTTTAAACGCGCTTCCTGCTCGTCAATGTGTTCTTGCCCATCGGGTTTTATACCCAACCAGTTTATCAAGGGACGTAAAGTCAGGCCTTGTACAACTAATGTAGAGAAGATCACGCTAAAGGTTAAGAAGATAATCAGACTTCTGTTTTCGAAAGGTTGGTTGTTTGACAAAGTTAAAGGCAGAGCCAAAGCAGCGGCCAGTGAAACGACACCACGCATACCTGACCACGCGGTAATGGTTACCAAACGGATATTTACACCTGGTTCCTTTTCACGAATTCTCTTTGATAGTCGCGGGATATAAGCGCCTGGATACACCCAAATTATTCGTCCAATAATCACAGCAACGCTTACAATAGCACCATAAAGCAAAAGCGTGCTGATGTCAATGTGATGGATGTTGTCAAGAACGGCCGGCAATTGTAGTCCAATCAGAATGAAGATAATTCCGTTCAATAAAAAGATAACCGTCTCCCATGTTCCATTGGCCTGTAGTCTAGTGCGTTGTGAAAATACTTCAGAAGCATTCCAACTTAAAAATAAACCAGAAGTAACCACAGCCAATACACCTGACATGTGAAATTCTTCAGCGCCCAAGTAGGCAATGAAAGGAACAAGAAAGGTTAATGTAGTTTCGGTTGTTGGATTGTCGGGTGTAAGCTTATGAATCCATTTGAATATCCAGCCTAAGGCTAAGCCGAAAAGAATTCCACCGAGGGCTACAAAAAGAAATTGTAAGCTGGCTTCTTTCAAGCTAAATGCACCTGTAACAACCGCAGCAACGGCATATCGGTAAGCAATTAGTCCAGTAGCATCATTCACCAAACTTTCACCTTCTAAAATGGTAATTACTCTTTTAGGGATAGCCAATCCTTTTGTTGCTGCTGTTGCCGCTACTGCATCAGGCGGTGAGATGATGGCACCTAATACAAATGCTTCAGCCCAACTAAAGTTAGGGATGAAATAATGTGCTACTAATGCAACAGCACAAGTGGTGAAGATCACGCAGCCGATGGCAAGTAATGTAATGGGTCGTTTCGCTTTTTTAAAATCGGGCCACGAGGTTGTCCATGCTGCGGCATATAAAATAGGAGGAAGGAAAATAAGAAAGACAATTTCGGGATCGAGTTCAACACGTGGTAAGCCGGGTATAAATCCAATGGCCATTCCGGCCAATACAAGTAGGATTGGATACGGTATTCGAATCTTCTCTGTAACCTCAGCCAATGCGGTTACAATCGCTAATAGAATAATAAAGAGAGCAATGTTACTCATGTGCCTGACAATCTACTGTTCAATTCAACTCGTAAAATACTTAAAAACAAGATTCAATTTTGTGTCTTATAAAAAAATAGCCCCAACTTCCATTTGAAGCTGAGGCTATTTCGATTGTTTAGCTTCGTTGACTAAGAAAAATACTTTGTTAATCCAGGAGTTGCAATCGGATAGAATCCATTGGCATCTGGCTTGGTTGGTGTTTCAGCATCCCATGCGAATGTTGTTGGCATAATGCTGATGCCCGAGTTGATTACTTTATCCCACTCCATAACTTCTCCTGAGTACGTTGCCATTCTTCCCATGATAGCGGTCATGGTTGACTTGGCTCCGCGTTCTGCATCTGCAAATTTGTATTCGCCTTTTGCAATTGCTGCGAAGAGTTCATCGTGTTCCGTTTGATATGGATTGTTTTCACCTTTCTTATCGTAAGCATAAAGTGATTTGCCCTTGCTTGAAATCGTTGCCTCACCACATTTTACAACACCCTTTGTTCCCACCAGCATTTCATCAACAATGGCGTATGTACCTTTAATGTGACGGCACTGACTGTTCAGCACACTTCCATCAGCGTAATGGAATTCAACAAAGTGGTGATCATAAATTTCTCCGTATTCTTTTCCGGTGCGAACTTGTCTTCCACCCATACCTTGTGCTTTCACCGGGAATGAACCTTTGAACCAGTTCATCACATCAATGTTGTGAATGTGTTGTTCGTTGATATGATCTCCGCACAGCCAGTTGAAATAATACCAGTTGCGCATTTGATATTCCATTTCAGTTTGTCCGGGTTTGCGTGCGTTTACCCAAACACCGTCATTATTCCACCAAACTTGCCCGGAAGTAATTTCTCCAATCATTCCATCTTGCACGCGTTTGTACAATTCGCGATACGAATTTTGGTAATGACGTTGTAATCCAACAACAACATTTAATTTTTTCTTCTTTGCTTCTTCAGCAGCAAGCAATACTTTTTGAATTCCGGCCGGATCAGTGGCCACTGGTTTTTCCATGAACACATGCTTGCCTTGTTTAATCGCTTCTGCAAAATGAATCGGTCTGAAACCTGGAGGAGTTGTAAGGATAACAACATCCGCTAATGCGATTGCTTTTTGATACGCATCAAAGCCTGTAAACTTCGTTGCGTCCGTTACTGTTACTTTCGCTTTTACATTTCCTTCATCCGAATTTTCATCTGTCAATGCTGCGAAGCTCCTGTCAATTCTGTCGCGAAAAGCATCAGCCATTGCTACGAGTTTTACATTTTGCTTTGTGAGTAATGCTTGCATGGCAGCGCCAGTACCACGGTCACCGCAACCAACAAGTGCAATCTTGATGGTGTCATCAACAGAACTGAGGTAATTTGCATTTGATAAGAGAGGCGCAGCGAGTAAACCTCCTGCGAGCAGAGTAGATTGTTTTACAAAGTCCCTGCGAGATGGATTGTTAATCTTTTCATTCATGATTGTAGATGTTTATTGTTTTTGTCCGTGCTTATTAAGCATGGCGATTTTTATTTTAAATAGAGCGCGTAAAACTTTTCTATTTCTTCTTTTGATGGTGTTTGTGCTGGTCTCACAATTCGAAAACCAATACCCATGCCCTCCGTAAGCCACCACCGGCTTTTTGGAATTTGTGGATCGCGTTTGTTCCAATCTGCAGATGAAGAGATCCGATTAGCACAACGCAATTCTTTTGCTTCATCTAAATATGACCCGCCCCGCGCCACGCGGGGGTATCGAGGCCCAACAGGTGTTGTAGGATTTTTTGCTCCGTCTTCAAGTTTTTGATAGGCATTCAAATTATATTGATCAAGTGTCCATTCGCTGAGGTTGCCTAGCATATCATACAGTCTCCATGCATTGGGTTTGAGCTGAGCTACTTTGTGAAACTTGGCTCCGCTGTTGTCTTTATAGTAAGCGTAATCTCTTAAGTTTTCAGGATCGGTTGTTGTTCCTGCGCGACAAGCATATTCCCACTCGGCTTCTGTTGGCAATCGATAAAAAACTCCGGTAGTATTATAGAGCCATTTGCAATACATAATGCCAGCAGCCTGACTCATACTGTTTGTAGGATTTTTGGGATCGCGACCCATTCCCCATGTTAAATCAATGTATTGTGCAGTTGGTCTCGACACCGCATCCACTGCAATCGCTTTTGTTTGTGGAACATCCATGTTTCTGAAGAATGCGTCCCACTCAGCAAATGTCACTTCATGTTCGGCCATCCAAAAAGCACTGACTGCAATTTTTTTCTGCGGACCTTCATCATTATCTCTTCCTTTTTCGAATTGAGAACTGCCGATGGTAAATTCCCCTGCAGGAATGGAGACCATTTTAAATTTTACCGATGAACCAGGGATATCCTGATCGTATGATTGGGCGAAAACAGATTGGCTATGAATGGTTAACGAAGACCAAACAATAGCGAGGAATAGAAGTCTGAAGAATGATTTCAATCTTGAAAATAAATAAATGAGGTTTCAAGGTAGTGAAATCTGATATCGACTACAAGCGCGTATTTTTTAGAAAGTCATTAGGGAAAAGGGAAGCTTAACTGTCGTGCTGATTAGTTTTTTCGTTTTAATAGCGCCATATAAAAACCATCAAATCCTTCTGATGGCCATGCGCGTTTTTCTTCCATCAACTCAAATTTATCCGGATTATTTTTTAAGAACGTTTCCACCTGGTGTTCATTTTCCGATGGCATCAAACTACAGGTTGAATACACCATGAGTCCACCAGGTTTTAACATCGTCCAGTAATCCTGAAGAATGTGTTGTTGAAGTTTGATAACGTCTGCTACAAATTCAGGAGAGAGTTTCCACTTCGCATCTGGATTTCGTTTTAATACACCAAGTCCAGAGCAAGGAACATCAAGTAATAAGCGATCGGCAGAATTATCTAAACGCTTAATAGTTTTGGAGGATTCAATGAAACGCGTTTCAATTGTACTGACTTCAGCTCTGCGCGCACGTTTTTTTAATTCATCTAATTTCCAGTCTTCAGTATCCAATGCAATGATGCGTCCTTTGTTTTGCATCACGGCAGCAATGTGAAGTGTTTTTCCACCGGCACCAGCACATGCATCAATTACACGCATGCCCGGTTGAATCCGCATAAAGGGTGCGATCAGTTGAGATGATGCATCCTGAACTTCGAATAGTCCGTCTTTAAAAGAAGGATGACGAAAAACATTTTGTCGCTGATTCAAAATCAACGCATCTGGATATTCCGGTAGTACAGTTGTTTCAATTCCATCCGGCATCAGTAATGCTTTCAGTTCGCGCGCGGAAATTTTTAATGTATTTGCGCGGAGTACTACTGGAGCTTCTTCATTGAGCGCACTTAGCTCTTTGTCCCAACGTTTGCCCAGTTCTTTTTCACCCAACGCGTCAAGCCAATCCGGTATCGACTCGTTTATTTTTCTGATTGATTTGAATTTCTCTTTTTGCTCCAGGATTTTCTTTTTGTCCAACCCTTGAAACTCTTCCCATTCTGGCAGCGGTATTTCCTGAAGAATACACCAGCACCCCACAAATTTCCAATGATCAGTAGGCTCAGCACCCGTCATACTTTGAATAAGACGATGCCAGCGAACGATGTCGTAAGTGGTTTCGGCAATGAAACGCCTGTCGCGGGCACCCCATTTCGGATTTTGCTTTAATACCTTTTCAATGACCTTATCGGCATATTTTCCATCTTCAAAGATGAGTTCGAGGGCCTGCACTACGGCACGGGCGATGTTGATGTAGAGTTTCACGGGGCAAAGATAGCACTTCCTTTAAGTATTGAGTTCCAGGATCAAGGTTTCAGGTTCAAAGTTGTAGCGGATTAATCGATTCAGAGTCCTAAACTTTGAACCTTGAACTTGGAACTTTGAAACCTTAATAAATCAAAAAATGATTTTATATTCGTTTTCCTTAACAATACTTGAAAGCCAGAACTTCAAATAACATATACCATGAAAAGAAGAAACTTCCTTCGCAATGGATTAACAGCTGCAGCATCAACACTCGCACTTGGAAATGCATTTGCATCATCTGATAAAAAGCAAAGCAATAAGAATCCATTTGATGTTGGCTCAGCAGAGAAAACTTTCAAGATGAATTACGCTCCACATGAAGGTATGTTTGCCAATCATGCCGGAAAAGATTTCGTGGAACAAATTAAGTTTATGCACGAGCAGGGCTTTCGTGCCATTGAAGACAACGGTATGCTCGGTCGCTCAAAAGAGGATCAGGAGAAAATCGGTTCTGCTTTAGCGCGCCTTGGTATGACGATGGGTGTATTTGTAATTGATGGTGGCGATAACTGGAAGACTTCACTGGCAACAGGAAAGCAAGAGTTTAAGGATACATTCATTAAGACATGTCAGGCATCGGTTGAAGTAGCGAAGCGTGTAAATGCAAAATGGATGACGGTTGTGCCGGGATTTTTTGAACGTCATTTACCAATAGGAATACAAACTGCCAATGTTGTAGATGCACTACGAAAAGGCTCTGCAATCCTTGAACCTCATGGATTGATTATGGTATTGGAACCACTCAGCGATACTCCGGATCTTTTTCTACGAAACTCTGATCAGACTTTTGAAATCTGCAAAGCAGTGAACAGTCCTTCATGCAAAATTCTTTTTGATATCTATCACATGCAGCGCAACGAAGGTAATTTGATTCCGAATATTGAAAAGTGCTGGGATGAAATTGCCTACATACAAATTGGTGATAACCCGGGTCGTAACGAACCAACCTCTGGCGAGATCAATTACAAAAACATTTTCAAGTTCTTAAATGGAAAAGGTTATAAAGGAGTATTAGGAATGGAACACGGTAACGCTCAAAAAGGTAAAGAAGGAGAGTTAGCATTGATTAAGGCATACAGAGAGAGTGACAATTTTTAATCGCGGAGATAGTATGCTTATAAAAACAAAACCCCGGAATTCCGGGGTTTTGTTTTTATAAATAGGATGTAAAATCAGTTATTCACTTTTGCAAATTCCAATATCCAATCTCCCGGTTATGGCGCCTTTCGATGAGCCAATGTTTCCTGCTGCCAGAATAATATCACGCTCTGGTCCTGATGCTGCAAGATGCACTTTTACGCAGGCCTGAAGTGCGATAATCTGTGCATAGGTAATGGTAGTTTCATCCGCCAGTTTAGTTATGGAGGTTTCGCTTACACCGGTTTTTCCAAGTACTGGATTTAATAAGGCAGCAACAGCAGCTCCATCAGTAGAGAGTTCGCCTAAGTGTAAATGTACTGGGTGTTGAAGATTACCTTCTGTTCCCGTAAGGTTAACAACGGCCAAAGTGCTTCCTCCAATTTTCTCCTTA
>JBDTTT010000028.1:0-50802 GCA_039930485.1 Chryseolinea sp. | reverse complement strand
GTGGGCAGCCCGGCCCGCCATTCAACCCATCAACAACAAACAGTTGATACAGCTGCGCATGACCTACGGATCACGCTTCCATCCTATATTCCATATCTACAGACCACACAAAGGGCTTGATTTTGCTGCTGCAAAAGGAACACCCGTTTACGCAACAGGCGATGGCAAAATAATAATGGAATACTTTTCAGACACCTATGGAAATGTAATCTATATCGACCATGACCATCATTTTGAAACTCGATATGCACACTTGTCAAAATTTGCAGTACAACCCGGTGAACTTGTAAAACGAGGTCAGGTAATTGGCTATGTAGGAAATACGGGCACTTCTGTTTCAGATCATTTACATTATGAAGTTCTTTTCAATGGTCAGCATGTTCATCCCATCAACTTCTTTCAGCGCGATCTGAGCAATAAGGAGTACGAGAAGTTGATTAAACAAGGCAGCGAACACACTGATCCGCTCGATTAGCAATTAAAGTTTGAGTCTTTCAAAATTCTCCTTTTCTTTGCGCCCCCTTAAAATAGACTGCATGCACGCAAATCGTTTCATTTTCGTTATTCTCTTTCTTTTTGTTTTCAACGTATCGTACAGTCAGACAAAAACCGACACCCTCACTGATAACATAAAAAAAGATACACTTATCAGAGTGAAGAAAGATACACTCACCATTATTGGTGTAGGAGATATTATGATGGGTAGTAACTATCCTGATAATATGTTGCCTCCAAATGACGGAGCATTTCTGCTTAAAGAAGTAGAACCAGTATTAAAAGATGCTGATGTCACCTTCGGGAATCTTGAAGGCACACTATTAAATGATGGCGGAACGGCAAAAACCTGCCGCGATCCAAAAGTGTGTTATGTATTTCGCACGCCAGTGGTTTATGTTCAGAATCTTTTGAATGCCGGTTTTGATATGATGAGTCTTGCCAATAATCACGCAGGCGATTTTGGTGAAACGGGCAGAAGGAGTTCGATAAAAACATTAGAAGAAGCTGGTATTAAACACGCGGGCCAGATTACTCATAAATTCACTGTCTTTGAAAAAGATAGTATTCGATATGGCCTTGTCGCATTTGCACCCAACAGTGGATGTGTAAGCCTGAATGACCTTGAAGGTGCCCGAAAACTTGTCCTTCATCTTGATTCAATTGTTGATGTTGTTATCGTTTCTTTCCATGGAGGAGCTGAAGGTGCTCAATATCAAAACGTACCACGCGCAAACGAACTCTTTCACGGAGAAAATCGGGGCGATGTTTATAAATTTTCGCATACTTTAATTGATGCAGGTGCTGATATTGTATTTGGACACGGTCCGCATGTAACACGTGCTGTTGAAGTGTATAAGGATCGTTTCATAGCGTATAGCATGGGGAATTTTTGTACCTATCGGGGAATTAGTGTAGCAGGTATCAACGGACTAGCTCCTATTATAAAAGTTTACACAACAAATAATGGCAAGTTTATTCAGGCAAAAATTACACCTACCTATCAAACTTATGGTTCTGGCGTAAAGATTGATCCTCAAAATCAGGTCATTAAAAAAATTCAGGAGCTTACTAAAAAAGATTTTCCAGAAACAAAAATTCGCATTGCCGAGAATGGTTTAATTACTTATCTTGTTCCGTAACATGGCGTATAAAGAAAAAGAAATCGAAAAACTTTACTTCTCTATCGGAGAGGTTTCAGAAATGTTCAATGTTGCTCCATCCCTTATTCGTTTTTGGGAATCTGAGTTTGAAATTATCAAACCTAAGAAGAACAGAAAGGGCAATCGTCAGTTTACCAAAGAAGACATTGACAATGTACGCACGATTTACCACCTGGTAAAAGAAAAAGGTTTCACCTTACAAGGAGCAAAGGAGATGTTGCGTAACGATTCGCAATCAGTGAAAGATAAAATGGAAATGATGGACTCATTGAAACGTGTTCGCACGTTTATGGTAGAGTTGAGAGATCGGTTGTGATGCAGCCGTTAGAAGTTAGTCATTAAATGTTAATTGGAAGTTAGCTCAAGATTACAAGTTTCAGGTTAGTGATTTAAAGTTCCGAGTTGTGTGCCATTCTAAATTCTATATTCTTCACCTCAACCCTTAAATACATCAACACTTCGAACTTTCATGGATCGTATTTCACTGTTAGCGTTGCATTTTATTCCCGGCATTGGCGATTACACCATTCGTCAATTAATAAGTTATTGTGGATCAGCCGAAAAAGTTTTTAAAACCCCCAAAGGCAAGCTTTTAAAAATTCCAGGAATTGGTTTAGTGACAGCGGAATCCATCATAAAAGGAAAACCATTCCAACAAGCAGAGAAAGAATTAAAGCACGCGGAAAAGGAAGACGTCTCACTCCTCTTTTATACTGATAAAAATTATCCTTCTCGACTAAAACAAATTAGTGATGCTCCTTCCCTACTTTATGTAAAAGGAAATATTGATTTTGAGAATTCTAAAACAGTGGCGATTGTTGGCACTCGTAAGTCTACTGACTACGGAAAAAATTGTGTTGAAGAATTAGTGGAGGCATTAGTTCCCCATAATGCATTAATCATCAGCGGACTTGCCTATGGCATCGACATTCAGGCACATAAGCAAGCATTAAAAAACCAACTGCCTACATTAGGTGTAATGGGCAGTGGTATGGATATAATCTATCCGGCAGCGCATAAAGAAACAGCAAAGAAAATGCTTTCCCATGGTGGACTGGTAACCGAAAATCCTTTCGGCACAAAACCCGATGCGCATAATTTCCCGGCACGTAACAGAATTATTGCTGGCCTTGCAGATGCATTGGTTGTAGTAGAGGCCGCTGAAAAAGGTGGAGCACTTATTACAGCTGAAATTGCCAACAGTTATAACAAAGATGTCTTCGCTTTTCCCGGAAATATTGGTCAGAGTTATTCACACGGCTGTAATAATTTAATCAAATCGAATAAGGCGCACCTTCTCACTTCAGTGAAAGATCTGGAGTACATTATGAATTGGGATGTAGGCGCAGAACCTAAAAAGAAAGAAGCATTTGTGCTGGATGAATTTGAACACGTTGAACAAGCCGTATTAAAAATTCTCCTGGAAAATAATAACCAATTAATGATTGATGAATTAAGCTGGAGAAGTGGTTTACCACTTAGTCAGTTGGCCTCTGTTCTGCTTGGATTAGAGTTTAAGAATATTGTCTCTACCCTTCCCGGGAAAATATACAAGATCGCAAAACCTTAACATTGACCCCTTCTATACCCCATTAGAAAGGATTGACATAAATGATTCTCAATAGAAACCAACCTATTAGCAGAATAAAGAGTCTAACCTTCCGTTACTTTAAAAGGATTTTCCGGATCAAGATGAAGGTCTTATATTGTAACTTATTCCGGTTCATATCTGTTGAGTATTTGATGGTTTAATGAGGCATATGGCAAACATCTTAGGAACGCGTTTTTTGGTTAGAAGTGGAATCATGTTGATGGCCATCATGCTTATTGGTTCGATGGCGTATGCCACTCACCTTCGGGCTGGAAATATCATAGCAACCCGGGACAACTGTAACAGTCGATTATTCCATATTACCATTATAGTTTACACCAATACGAATGGAACTTCTGTTCTCTTTGGTGGAACAAAGTTTGATGAAGGAGATCTGCTGGATTTTGGTGATGGAAAGGAACGCGTTTTAGTTCCAGAGATTGGCCCGGGTAAGACACCGTTTGGTTCAAATTTTTCTTCAACCTATGAAGTTGTGGATGCGGATAGAGGCATTGCAAAGGCAACGTATACCATTACTCATGAATATACCGGCTCTTCGTCATTCAAAATCAGTTATAGAGAACCAAATCGAAATGAAGGCGTGCTGAATATGGATCAGTCCGTTAACACCCCATTTTATCTTGAAACAGTAGTAGTTATTGATCCCTTCCTTGGTTGCGATAATACTCCTAACTTATTAGTTCCTCCTATTGATCGGGCCTGTTTGGGAGTGACCTGGTCTCATAACCCAGGTGCCTATGATCCGGATGGCGATAGTCTTTCATATGCCTTCGTAGTTCCCAATCAAGAAGTGGACGAACCTGTTTTGAATTACAGAGATCCAAACAAGGCAGAGTTCTACGCTGATTTCGAACATGGCTCTGAAGACCAAAGTCATCAACCTACCTTTAAGATTGATCCAATTTCGGGGACCATTACCTGGGACGCACCTGGAAAAGTGGGGCAGTATAACATCGCTTTTGTCATAAAAGAATGGAGAAAATATCATGGCAAGTGGCAAGAAATGGGTTTTGTTAGGCGAGATATGCAGATTATTGTTGAAGATTGCGACAACGATAGGCCTGATTTAGAAGTACCAAAAGATATTTGTGTTATAGCTGAAAGTTCTCCTGTCAGTATCGAAATTTTCGGTACAGATCCCGACAATAATAAAGTTAAAATTGAAGCCTTCTCAGAGATTTTTAATTACCCGAATGCACAATCGCCTGCTACACGCACTCCTTATCCAGCTATCTTTCAATCCCTTGATCCCGTTACGCATAAAGCAAAACTAACGTTTACATGGCAGACAAAGTGCCTCCATGTTAAAGACCAGCCCTACCTAGTGGTATTTAAAATTACCGATCAAGCGGCAGGTAATAATGCAAGTTTAGCAACCTATAAATCCTGGTTTATAAAAGTAGTCGGTCCTAAACCTGTATGGAAGCCTCCGGTTATGGTGAATAAACACGCTGCAAAATTAGAATGGGAAAACTACGAATGCCAACAAAATGCTGAGACAATGCAGGTATGGAGAAGGGTTGGTGAATTTCCATTTTCTCCGGATAGCTGTCAAACGGGTATGCCCAAATTTCTGGGCTATAAACTCATTGCAACAGTGCCCATTAAAACGGGTAACACATTTGTAACAACGTATACCGATACGAACGAAGGAAAAGGACTGGCCCCGGGGGCAAAATATTGTTACAGACTTGTTGCTGAATTTCCGTTGCCTCGTGGTGGGGAAAGTTTAGTGTCAGAAGAAATATGCTTAGACCCGATACCAGTGGATGTGCCAGTCATTACAAATGTATCCGTTGAAAAAACTGATCGGGCAAGTGGCGAAATTCGTGTGCGCTGGCGAAGTCCATTCGAGAACTCAGTTACTGCAGATCATTATGTCGTCTCTCGGGCAATTGGTTTTGCCAGGGGTACAGATTCATTAATCGTAAATTCGTCAGGGGTTTTTATAAACGATACAACCTTTATCGATAAGGGGTTAAATACAGAAGAGAATGTCTATAATTATACTATTACCGCCCGCGATTTAAACGATGTAGACCTTGGAACTTCAGCGGCAGCTTCTGCTGTACGACTCGAAACAAAATCTCAAGTCGGCAAGATTGAATTAAAGTGGGATGCCTTTGTTCCATGGTCAAATCAAATAATAGATCATCCAACTCATGAACTTTATCGAGGTCTTGAAGGAACCCCTGTAGAAAATTTCGCCCTCATTGGCAATGTGGATGTAATAGCAAACGGCTTTACCTACCTGGATGAAGGACTTCTGGATAATCAGGTGTATTGTTACCGTGTGAGAACGTTTGGAGGATATGATAATAAAAAAATCATCGATTCAGTGCTCGTTAATTTTTCACAGGTAATCTGTGCGCAAACCGGTGATTCAATTCCTCCGTGCAAACTTTTGCCTCCACTTCGCAGTACGCTCGATTTTATTGATTGCAACGACTATCGGTCAAGAGTCGATACACAGTGCGATAGAACAACCTTTAGTAATACAATCTACTGGAGCAAACCTGAAGATGAAGAATGTCGCAGTGATGTTAGTGGTTACAACGTTTATGCTGCGTCAAGAGTTGGAGATGATTTTATCATGGTTTCAGAAAATCAAAAAGATACATTTTATGTTGACAAAAGAAGTTTATTGTCCTATGCTCAATGTTACCGGATTGCGGCTGTTGACCGGTCAGGTAACGAAGGTGAGTTGAGTGACATACTCTGCATTGATAATTGTCCTTACTATGAATTGCCCAATGTGTTTACTCCAAACGGTGATAACATAAATGACGAGTTCAGTGCCTACAACGCCAGGGAATATCAAAATTGCGGAGAGGTAAATTGCATACCGATTGAAGTAGCAGAAAAATGTGCGCGTTTTGTTATCAGTGTGAAAGCCAGGATTTATAATCGATGGGGTAAAGAGGTATACAGCTATGAAGGGCAAATTTCTGACGAGGTTAAAAATATTTACATTGACTGGAACGGATTGGACAGCAATGGAAGAGAATTAGCCCCCGCAGTTTACTATTACATTGCTGAGGTAACGTTCGATACCGTTGATCCGGCTAAAAAGGTTAAAACCTTTAAAGGATGGATACACATGATTCGATAGAAGCGTCTCAAAAAATAATTGTACTGTTTGATGGTGTGTGCAATCTGTGCAATGGTGCTGTACAGTTTATTATCAAAAGAGATCAGGCCAATCGTTTTTTATTTGCTTCGCTCCAATCAGAGTTTGGAAAAACTCAAATGATAAAAGCAGGACTCGATCCATTATCTCTTCACAGTATTATCGTAATCGATCATAATCTTGCTTTCCAAAGAAGCGATGCTGCTCTAAAAATAGCGAAGCATTTGGATGGTCTCTGGTCATCATTTTACATTTTCCGATTTGTTCCCAGAATCATTCGCGATGGCATTTACAATCTAATTGCCCGAAATCGTTACACACTTTTTGGCAAGCAAGACCGCTGTATGATTCCCACGGCTGAACTTAAGGCCCGCTTTGCTGATTCTTCAAACTAATTTTACTTTTCAGTGCTTCATTAGGCCTCAATCAACTTTTCATTATTTTTGATTTCTAAACGCAATAGAATGAGGGCTTATATTTTTCCAGGACAAGGAGCGCAATTTACTGGCATGGGTAAAGATATTTATGAATCCAGTGCGAGCACCAAAGCACTATTTGATCGGGCGAATGATATTCTTGGATTTAAAATTACCGACATCATGTTTACCGGTTCAGCTGATGAACAAAAGCAAACCAAGGTAACACAACCAGCTATTTTCCTTCACTCTGTTACCATTGCCTTATCCAATGAATCATTTGCTCCTGATATGGTGGCAGGACATTCATTGGGCGAATTTTCAGCCCTTGTTGCCAACAAGACACTCTCATTTGAAGATGGATTAATATTGGTGTCAAAAAGAGCAACGGCTATGCAACGCGCATGTGAAATCAACCCATCGACAATGGCGGCAATTTTAGGACTGGCCGATAATATTGTAGAAGAAATTTGTGCATCCATTGATGAAGTGGTTGTGGCTGCGAATTACAACTGCCCGGGCCAGCTCGTTATTTCTGGATCGATGAAAGGAATAGAAATAGCCTGTGAGAAGATGAAAGCAGCAGGCGCAAAACGTGCATTACCCCTACAGGTAGGAGGGGCATTCCATTCGCCACTGATGCAACCCGCTCGGGAAGAATTGGCAGCAGCCATTGAAAGCACAATCTTTAGCAAGCCCATTTGCCCTGTGTATCAAAATGTAAATGCATTACCTGCTACCGACTCCAATACCATTAAACAAAACCTGATTGCACAACTTACTGCTCCTGTTCGTTGGACTCAGTCTGTGCAAAACATGGTGAAAGATGGTGGTAAAACGTTTATTGAGTGTGGCCCCGGAAAAGTTCTTCAAGGATTAGTGAAGAAGATTTCGCCCGAAGCAGAAGCAATGAGCCTGTAAAAAAGTCAATAGGCTTTCTGTACGCTCAGCGTATCGTTGCAGGATTCTAAAAGTTCTGCAATGCTCTTTTTTAAAACAGGATGAACAACATCTGAGGCAATTTCTGCAAGCGGCATAAGGGTAAACCTTCTATTCGCTAATTCTGGATGAGGAACAGCTAGTCTTTCAATATGAATGATTTTATTTCCGATTAGCAAAATATCAATATCGATTAATCGTTCACCCCACTTCTCTTTTCGTTCGCGGCCTAGTTTCGCTTCAATGTCCAGGATTGTTTGCAATAATTCAATCGGATTTAAGCTTGTTTTCACTTCGATCACCTGATTGTAGAATTCAGGTTGATCCAATTTACCCCACGCTGCGGTTTGGTAAACCGATGATTCACCCTTTACTGAGCCTATCGATTTTTTGATCTCAAGAATTGCTGACTCCAGATTAATCTTGCGATCACCCAGATTGGTGCCCAACAAAAGAAAAATACGGTTGTTCATGTAATTATAGTCATGGTAAACATACTACCTTTTTATTCGAATGGTATTATGTAATTTTGAGACTTAACTAAAGGATATGAATTTTTTCAAGACGTTTTTTGCTGCCTTTCTGGCCATGGTTGTATTTGTTTTTGTTGGATTTCTTTTCTTCATCATATTAATTGTCAGTCTTTCACCGAAAGAGGAAGTGCTGGTAAAAGAAAACTCAGTTCTGCATTTGAAGCTTAATGCCCACATTACAGAACTTCAACAGGAAGATCCTTTTGCGGGACTGCCGGTTCTGGGTAGCGAAATTCCCAACATTGGTTTAATGCAATTAAAGCAAGCTATCGATCACGCTAAAAGTGATGAAAATATAAAAGGTATTTACCTTGATGTCAGTTATCCTCAAACTGGTTTTTCGACATTAGAGGAAATTCGTCAATCCCTAATTGATTTTAGGAAAGGCGGAAAGTGGGTGGTGACATATACTGAAGTAATGTCCGAAGGTGCTTATTATCTGGCCTCTGCTGCTGATAAAGTATATCTCAATCCTGAAGGTGAGATGGAGTTTAATGGTATGACCATTGAAGTATCCTTCTTTAAGCGCTTATTCGACAAGCTGGAAATTAAACCACAAGTATTCCGGGTTGGAGAATTTAAAAGTGCAGTAGAGCCCTTCTTACTCGAACAAATGAGCGATGCTAATAGACTGCAACTCACCGAGCTCGCGAATTCCATCTACGATTATATGTTGGTTCGCATTTCTGAAGAACGGGGTGTTTCAAAAGAAAGATTGGAAGAAATTTCAGATAAGATGCTGGTGCGAAATGCTGCCCTTGCAAAAGAATTCGGTCTTATTGATTCACTTTTATATCAGGATGAATTTGAAACTGAGCTAAAGAACAAGCTGAATATTCCTACATCATCTGACATCCAGTTTATTACTTACGGAAAATATAGGAAGTCATATTCAAACTATAAAAATTCAAAGAATGAGATAGCTGTTATTGTAGCAGAAGGTACTATTATGCCGGGTTCTGGCGATCAAACTGAACAACTCGTGGGTGCAGATACCTATGTTGAAGAAATTCGTAAGGCACGCGAAAACAAAAATATTAAGGCGATTATTATCCGGGTAAACTCTCCTGGTGGCGAGTTCCGCTCATCTGATATGATCTGGCGTGAAATTCAACTCGCTAAAAAAGAAAAACCGGTCATCGCTTCGATGTCTGATTATGCCGCATCAGGAGGATATTATCTTTCAATGGGATGTGACACTATTGTGGCACAACCTCATACCATTACAGGATCGATTGGTATTTTCGGAATGATGTTCGATATGAGTGGTTTTCTTGGAAATAAAATAGGTATCACATTCGATGAAGTAAAGACAGGTGAATTTGGAGAAATGTATACGGTATCAAGACCACTAAATGAAGCTGAACGTAACTACTGGCAAACCAGCTTAAATGAACACTACGAATTATTCACCGGTAAAGCTGCTGAAGGAAGAAAAGTTTCAAAAGATGAAATAAAGAAAGTAGCCTCTGGAAGAGTATGGACAGGCGCTCAAGCAACAGAAAGAAAATTAGTGGATGTATTGGGTGGCTTTGATGACGCAGTAAAAATTGCTGCCGATAAAGCAGGAGTTGCCAGCGACTATAAGCTTCGCTTTTACCCAGCACAAAAACCCTTTCTGGAAGAATTCATGGCGAAGTTTCAGGAGAACTCTAAAACAGATGCACTGAAATCAGAATTAGGTGAGCATTATATTTGGTATCAACAACTTCAAAAAATAAAATCATTCCAGGGCGCACAGGCCCGCATGCCTTTTGAATTTAATATCCATTAATAACCATTCAGTAGAAAACCTATATGACTACGATACGAAACAATTGGACAAGAGCTGAGATTACTGATTTATTCAATCAACCCATTCTCAACCTGATCTATCAGGCAGGAACGGTGCATCGTGAATTTCACGATCCGCAAGAAGTACAGGTCTGTACATTGCTTTCTGTAAAAACCGGTGGTTGTCCTGAAGATTGTTCGTATTGCCCTCAAGCGGCCCGTTATCATACTGATGTAAAGGTGCATAAACTGATGGAGGTAAGTGAAGTGCTACAAAATGCAAGTGAAGCGTTGCAATCTGGAAGCACTCGATTTTGTATGGGCGCTGCATGGCGTGAAGTGCGAGACAATCGCGACTTTGACAATGTAATTGAAATGGTAAAAGGAGTTAATGCAATGGGTATGGAAGTGTGTTGTACCCTAGGCATGCTTACTCCTGAGCAGGCACAAAAGTTAAAAGATGCCGGACTCTATGCCTACAATCATAACCTAGACACAAGCGCTGAATTCTACGGTGATGTCATATCAACTCGAACATACAATGATCGACTTGAAACATTGGAAAATGTTAGGCAGGCTAAAATATCGGTCTGCTCCGGAGGCATCATTGGTATGGGTGAAAAAGAAGAAGATCGAATTGGAATGCTTCATACATTATCAACCTTAGTAGAACATCCGGAATCGGTTCCTGTAAATGCCCTTGTCCCAGTTGAAGGTACGCCTCTTGAAGATCAGGAGAAGGTGTCCATTTGGGAGATGGTGCGTATGATTGCTACGGCAAGAATCATTATGCCGAAAGCGATGGTGAGATTGTCTGCAGGCCGTGTTAGAATGAATATGGAGGAACAGGCATTATGCTTTTTAGCAGGTGCAAATAGCATTTTTGCAGGCGATAAACTCTTAACAACACCCAACCCGGATCATGTTAAAGATCAACAGATGTTTCAGACACTTGAGCTAAAACCCCGGAAGGCTCATAAAGAAAAAGAGCTGGAAAGGGCTATTTTGTGATGTAAGGTTTTTGCCAGAATTGATACTTTTCACCCTTAAAGTGATACTTTAGGTGAACCTCTTACACACAAACTGAATCTCTAAAGGAAAATTCTAAACCTGATTTCTATTGTTTATCGGTAATAACTTCGTTCGGTCGATAGAATTTGGTCCTATTTAGGTCAGGTAACCAGGGAACAGGGCTAAAATCCAGAATAACAGGCTTTAGAATTGGCAATATTGGATATCGACTACAATTACCAAATTTCAAATCCGACTTAAAGGGTTATTGCAGTGCCCTATTTTGAAGGCTATAAACAGTGTCCTGAGATGGGTTCCTGCTGAAATCCTCCTCGATAGATTGTACGGCAGAAGTCAATAGGCTGTCTCAACAAAAGTGATTAACCTATTGGCTTGAATATCTTTTAGAACTCAGAATTTATCTTCTGAAACAAAACCTCCTAATGGTGCCTTTTCATCAGCGCTATTAGAAATGGTGTGCTTAGAAGAAACTGCTGTTCTTTTTGACGCAAACGTAAAAGAGAGTGTAACTACTGCAGAAATTGCGATGAGAATAATAACTTTAGTTTTCATGTCAATTGATTTAATTTTTTGAGACTAATAATTGTTTCAGTGCAATAGAAAGTGATTAATCGCTCACTCCACCTCCACCATTCAATTCAGTACTAGGAGTTACTTCTTCTTCTGTACATGAGGTGAATGCCAGAGCACAAACAAAAACGACTAATAGTGTGTAGATAAATTTTTTCATGATTTTAGTAAGGTTTAAATTTTATATAGGTAAATAATTATGGCATGTTAAGTATGTGTTCAATTTAGTCGCTTACTCCACCTCCACCGTTCAATTCAGTGCTTGGAGTTACTTCTTCTTCAGTACAAGCAGTGAATGCCATGGCGCATACAAACGCGATTAAAAGTGTGTAGATGAATTTTTTCATGGTTTTATAGGGTTTAAATTTTTAAATATGTTTTCGACTCTTAAATTGTGGACCAAAGTTGCTTGATCTGATTTGGAATTACTGCTCATTAAAATTTGGAAAATCACCTGTGTACCAAAACTTTTTAAACTTTTTAAAGTCAACTTCCCTTTCCATCATTCTAAGCTTGGCTTTTCACATGGTCGGCCAGGCGCAAGACAAGAAAGAAATTGATTCTCTATCCACCCTACTAAAAGAGAAATTGGGAATAGATCGTTTTGAACCTCTTTTCAATCTTTCTAAAAATTTGATGGATGTTAACAATGAAAATGCGCTTCGATATGTTGATGAGGCGTACGAATTAGCGGAGCAAAACGGGGACAGTTTAAAGATCGTAATGGCTGGACGACTAACCAGTCAAATTTATAGAAGACTGGGCCGTTTGAGTGAAGCGATCGTCCTTCTTAACGAGATTAAACCAATTGCGAAGCGGAATCAATTTAATGATGAGTATAAATCAATACTTAATCAGTTTGCCATTGTCTATACCTTTCAGGCCAATTACGACAAAGCATTGGATTACCATTTTGAATCTCTCGTACTCCGCGAAAAAGGTGGCAAGCTGGATGAGATCAGCATGGCGCTGAATAACATAGGCTTTGTTTATTTTAAGCTTCGGAATTATGACAATGCATTGAAGTATTATCAAAAGTCTCTTGAAGCCAAAAGAACAGTTGATGATAATCACGACTTAGACAGGTTGCTCATTAATATTGGCCTATGTTATAATCAACTCGAAAAATTTGAAGAAGGTAGAAAGTACATAATCGAGGGTCTTACCACTTGCAAGAACGGTTGCAGTGATCAAATAATTGAAGAAGGGAAATTTGGTATTGGTGTTTCGTATTTTCAACAGCAAGATTATGAGAATGCTGAGAAAAATTTTCTGGAGTCACTTAGCGTTGCAATCAAATTAAATGAACCTCGATGGCAGGCAGAAAATCTTGTCTATCTGGCAAAGATTAATATCGACAAAAAGAATTTTGATAGAGCAAAGTCAAACTTAGTAGAGGCAGAAAGTAAGGCAAAACCAGCGGGTTACTCGCAGCTGCTCATCGACACTTATCGGCAATACTCATTACTGTATAATACCATTGGAGATTTTGAAAAAGCATCATTTTACCAACAGCAATATATTCAATTAAAGGATAGCTTAATTGGTGAGGAATTAGTTAAGAATATTGCTAAAGTTCAAACCAATTATGAAGAGCGTGAAAACATAGCCACAATAAAATCAAAACAAATTATTATAGATCAACAGCGTGATTTAAATGTAGCTATTGCTGTTATATCTTTCCTGGCTGGGTTGTTAATTTTAGTTCTCCAACGTGGTAATAGAAATATCAAGCGCGTAAACGCTAAACTCTCCGAAGCAAAAGAAATCATCCAACAACAAAATGAAGCTCTCGGAAATAAGAACAAAGAACTCGACATTGAGGTTGAACGTAAAACCGAAGACCTCGCGCGCGCTAATCAATCGCTACAGCAAGTAAATGCTGAACTTGATAATTTCATCTACAAAACATCGCATGATATCCGTGGACCTCTCGCCAGTTTAAAAGGAATGTGTAACGTAGCCTTGTTGGATGTTAAAGATCCTTTAGCACTTAGTTACCTCAGTAAGTTAGATATCACGGCCGAACGCCTCAATTCCATTTTAACAAGACTTGTTATTATCAATCAAATCAACAACTCAAAACTGAGTATTGAAAAAATTGAGTTTGAAAATATTGTGAATGATGTGATGCTCCTTGAAAAGAAAAAAGGTCTTCCTTCGGATCTCTCCATAATAAAGAGCATTGGGCCCAATACACAAATTCATTCCGATCGTGAGCTGGTCAGAATAGTACTAGAGAACCTCATCGACAATGCAATCAAATTTTATAACGATTCATCGCGCGTAGATTCATTTGTCAATATTATTATTATTCTAATGGATGATGGCTTTGTAAAAGTTCGAATCATCGATAACGGTATCGGAATAAGTGAATCCAGTCCAGGAAAATTATTCCAAATGTTTTCACGCGCTTCTGAGCGATCGGAGACAGGCGGTATTGGTTTATACATCACCAAAATTGCTACGGAGAAATTAGGTGGCAAGGTAGGCTTGCTTACAACACCAGAAGGCTATACTGAGTTCTATGCAGTTTTCCCTACGTATCCTTAGAACCCGGAAATAATTAATGCTTCCGCATTTCCTTCCATTTTTTTAGCATCAATTCTATTCTCATCTTTGCAGGCTCTAATTCTGAGGATTTAGTTCTATATGAAAGATTTTAAACGCTATACCATTACTGCCGCTCTCCCCTATGCCAATGGACCATTGCATATCGGGCATATTGCGGGCGCCTATTTACCTGCCGATACCTACGTTCGTTACCTTCGTTTATCCGGTAAGGATGTTGCTTTTATCTGCGGATCAGATGAGCATGGAGTAGCCATTACCCTCGGTGCCAAAAAAGAAGGAGTTACACCACAAGCTTTTGTTGATAAATACCACAACATAATGAAGCAAGCTTTCATTGACTTTGGTATTTCATTCGATATCTATTCGCGCACATCAAACAAGATTCATCACAAAACTGCTCAGGATTTTTTTACAGTAATTAATGATCAGGGATTGTTAACTGAAGAAACTTCCGATCAATATTATGATGAACAGGAAAATATTTTTCTGGCCGATCGATACATTGTAGGTACATGTCCGAACTGTGGGCATACAAATGCTTATGGTGACCAGTGCGAAAAATGCGGGACGAGTTTAAGTCCGAAGCAATTGATCAATCCCAGGTCAACGGTATCCGGAAACTCGCCTGTCTTAAAACCAACCAAGCATTGGTATTTTCCGCTTGATAAATTTGAGAAGTGGCTTAACGAATGGCTGATTGAAGGTCATCAAAACGATTGGAAGACGAACGTTTATGGTCAATGTAAATCGTGGATCGTGCAAGGTCTTCAACCAAGATCAATCACACGAGATTTAGATTGGGGAATTCCAGTACCGCTGCCTGATGCAAAAGGCAAAGTGCTTTATGTTTGGTTTGATGCTCCTATCGGATACATATCGGCAACAAAAGAACTTCGTCCAAATGATTGGGAGAAGTATTGGAAGGATCCTGAAACACGTCTCATTCATTTTATCGGTAAAGACAATATCGTATTTCATTGCATCATCTTCCCGGCAATGTTGAAAGCCGCTGGTGATTTTATCCTTCCAGATAATGTACCTGCAAATGAATTTTTAAATCTTGAAGGTGATAAGATTTCTACTTCGCGAAATCATGCAGTGTGGTTACATGAATACCTTCTTGATTTTCCAGGAAGAAGAGATGAGCTGCGATATGTATTAAACTCAATTGCTCCCGAAACAAAAGATGCTGACTTTACCTGGAAAGATTATCAGCAAAAGGTAAACAGCGAGCTGGTTTCTATCTTAGGAAATTTTGTAAACCGCGTAATGGTGTTGACATGGAAGTACTTTGATGGCAAAGTTCCGTCAGAACATGAACTTCCAGGAACTGACGATCGAAGAAAGAAAATACTTGCGGCCTACACTCAAAGTCACAATGATCTTGAAGCTGCTGTTAAGGAAATGATTTCTTGTTTAAAGACTTTCCGTTTCCGTGAAGCACAATTTCAAATGATGATCATGGCGCGCATTGGAAATAAATTCCTTGCCGAAACAGAACCTTGGAAATTAGCGAAAGAAGATATGGAGGCCGTGGGTTGCATTTTGAATTATGCATTAACCATTGTGGGGAATATTGGTATTGCCTGCGAACCTTTCTTGCCCGATACATCAATCAGCATTAAGAGACAACTCAATAGTAGTTCCTTTGAATCTACATGGAGCAAGTTCTGGACTAAAGAAAGTTTGATTAATGCTGTTCCTCAACATCATCAATTAGGTAGCGCTGAGTTGCTCTTCAAAAATGTTGAAGATGCCGATATTGAGAAGCAAGTTGAACGTCTTAAAAAACAAAAGCCGCAGGCATTACCTATTGCTGATAAACCAATGGCACCATTGAAATCAGAAATTACCTATGACGATTTCGCTAAACTTGATATTCGGGTTGGCAAGGTTTTGACTGCCGAAAAGATGGAGAAATCAAACAAGCTTCTTAAGCTCACCGTTGATACAGGTATTGACAAACGCACTATATTAAGTGGAATAGCCCAACACTTCTCACCAGAAGAGATGATTGGTAAGCAAGTAACACTACTTGTAAACCTCGCCCCTCGAAAGATGATGGGCATCGAATCGCAAGGCATGATTTTAATGGCCGAAGATGCTGATGGAAAATTGAGATTGCTTCAACCTAATGAAGTAGTAAATCCTGGTTCAGTCGTAAGCTAAAAGTTATAATTACACATTCACAGATTAAATCAGTGAATGTGTAGTTATAAAAAATCAATCATTAAACTGATTCATCGTTCTATCAATTCCTTGTGTGCAAAAGGAAAGTATCATTTCATTTGCTTTGTTGATTATTGGTGGAATTGCTTTGAATTCATCTTGCGAAAAATTCTCCAATACAAAATCAACTTGTTGTCCTTTTCCAAAAGCATTGCCGATACCAAAACGTAATCTGGAATATTCCTGGCCACCCAGTATCAACTCAATATTTTTTAACCCATTGTGACCTGCTGCACTTCCTTTCGGTTTCATCCTTAAACTACCAAAAGGTAACGCAAGATCATCTACGATAACCAGGAGGTTTTCTTTTGGCACTTTCAATTCCTGAAGCCAATAGCTAATCGACTTTCCGCTTAGGTTCATAAAAGTGGTCGGTTTAATGAGGTGAATTGTCCTGCCTTTAAATTTAAACTCTGCTTTTTCAGCTAACCGATCTATTCCAAACGAACACTTTTGTTGATCGGCCAGTTGGTCGAGCACCAGAAAGCCAATGTTATGTCGGGTGAGTTCGTATTGAGCACCAATGTTGCCTAAACCGGCAATGAGATATTTCATTTGATCAAGTTGTTCGTTGATTATAATACTTCAATGTTTTAACAATCAATCAAAGGCAAGAAACGGGATTTTTTTCGGATGACAAAAGAAGAAGTGATGACTAAAAACTTTATCGATTAAAACCTCAATCAATATTTAAGGATACTATTTTCAATGCGCACTTTCATCACCCAACTTAATCCGATATATTCGCAAACCAAACCTAACCTACCATCACTCCAGTATGAATTTCCAACCTACTGATGCAAATAATTTGCGCAAGCGAGAACTAGAATTGAGACTACTTATCCGCCAAATGAAACTTGATCAACTCCACACCAGCAGTGTTTACCACCGTCTGGAGAATGAATTGGAGCATGTGAAGAACAGGCTTGCGCTGGCTGGAGACGATAAACAAAAATAAAACTCAACATGCGCGTAGTAGGAGAAATACCGCACCCCGACTGTAAGATCACGCTCTTTGCATGGAATAATCGCTACCTCGTTAAACTTGAACAAGGCTATCTAGAGCAAACATTCAAAATTGATCAGTTCGATGTTACCTCCGATGCTGATCTCCTTACCATTGTTGATGCTGCCTTTATTGACAAAGCCCTGCATCGATTTGCGGAAATGGCACAGAGTTGGGCAAGTGCCATTCAAAAAGTCTAAAATCACAGACAACATCCTTCTGTGATCTAAATTGTATTATTTTGCGTACCCGATGGAAGTCGTAGAGAAGAAAAATAAGAACCGAAAATATAAGCCCATTCTGGATGGGATACCCGATTGGCCGGTGTATCAACTCAGTAAGAACCGAAAGGAATTTATTGAGGAGGTAGCCCAAAAATCGTTTGATCGCATTAAACAAGTTCGGCCTACGACCAAACAAGTCATTGAAGAATTAGAAGCTACTGTTTATCGTGAGCAACAACGCATGAAGCGAAATCGCTGGCGTGTTGATCCCGCAGATGAGCCCCGGTTCTGGGGCAATATAAAAGAAGAATTGCTCTCATTTGCCTCGAAGACTCCTGAAGAAGCACAGGCAAAGTCAGATGAAATTCTATTGCGCATTACAACTCGTTACGCAAGTGAAATTGCGGGTGATTTTAAAGCGAGCTCTTATAAAATTACGCGAGAGGTAATTAAGTTTTGGTTTGGCCGTTTGTTGAATGGCGCGCGTGTAAAAAAATTTGGGGCATTCTTTCGCAATAAATATACCTTACGAGATAAGATTCAAATTGTAGGCAAGGCAAAACAACTTCGCTCACTTGCTACACATGGAACGGTGGTGATGGTACCTACCCATTTCAGCAATTTGGATTCGATATTAATCGGCTGGATTATTCATTCATTGGGTTTGCCTGCATTCATTTACGGTGCTGGCTTAAACCTATTTAATATCAAAATCCTTGCTTACTTTATGACAAGCCTTGGAGCGTTTAAAGTAGACAGGAGAAAGAAAAATGTACCCTACCTTGAAACTCTTAAGCTCTACTCAACCTTAGCGATCCAAAAGGGAGCACACAGTATTTTTTTTCCAGGAGGAACACGCTCTCGATCGGGAATGATTGAAACGCAGCTTAAACTTGGCTTGCTTAGCTCTGCTATCGAAGCTCAACGCAATCTTTATTTAGAAACTCCGGCTGGGGAAGAAGTGAGAAAGATTTTCATTGTACCCGTTACCTTAAACTACCATTTTGTTTTAGAAGCCCCCGATTTAATTGACGAATACCTATCCTCCAAAGGACAAGCGCGTTATTTACCTGAAGAGGACAAGTATGGAAGTTGGCAATTACTTCAATTCCTTTTTAAGTTCTTTACTAAAGGTTCAAATATTTCGGTTTCCATTGGTCAAGGTCTTGACATCATGGGCAACTATGTAGATGATGATGGAAAAAGTCTCGATGCGCAAGGAAGAATTATCGATACTAAAGATTACTTCACCACGGATCACAAATTAACAATCGACAAACAACGCGAAGACGAATACACGCGGATGTTGAGTCAGAAGATTGTAAAGGAATATCATCGCATCAACAGAGTATTTGCAAGTCATCTTGTGGCTTTCGTTGCGTTTGAAATGTGGCAGCAAAAATATCCGAAGCTTGATCTTTTTGAGTTACTAAGATTACCTGAAGAAGAACAGGAATTACCGTATGAAGAATTCAGAGCCGCGTGTAAACGTGTACGTAAGCAGATTTATCAACTGAAGGAAGAGAATAAAGTGTATCACGCTACACATCTAAAAGGCAAAATCGATCTGGTTATCCGACATGGATTAGAGAACGTTGGTATCTTCCATCTAAAGAGACCGTTGCTCCTCAACAAAGAAGGTAATATTATTACCAAAGACTTTAACACCCTTTACTATTACCATAACCGACTTGCTGGATATGACCTCGAAAAGTTTATCTAGAGATAAACCGATCGGAGTGATCGGAGCAGGAAACTTTGGAACGGTGATAGCCAACATGCTGGCATTGCATAGCAAAGTTTTGTTATATGCTCGCGATGAAAAAGTTGTCAACAAAATTCATCATCAAAAAGAAAATCGTGGTCATGTTATTCATGATAATGTAACACCCACTAATAATCTCGCTCATCTAGCAGAGACATGCGATGTTATTTTTCCAATGGTACCATCAGCTCACTTCCGTGCGATGATGAAGAAGTTGTCCCCACACCTTCACCCCTATCACATTCTTATTCACGGTACAAAGGGTTTTGATATTACATTACCAGAAGGACAAACTCTTGACACTATCAAGAAGCTAAATCGTAGTCAGGTTAAAACGATGAGCGAAGTTATTCTGGAAGAAAGTGTGGTGGTACGGGTAGGCTGTTTAGCTGGTCCTAACCTGGCCAGAGAGCTTGCAGCAGGGCAACCTGGTGCAACAGTAATCGCCAGTCATTTTAATGAAGTGATCAACCTGGGAACTCGTTTGCTCCGCAATGATAATTTCCAGGTATATGGTAACTCCGATTTAGTAGGAGTCGAGTTAGCTGGAGTTCTTAAAAACGTTATCGCCATTGCTGCGGGGGCTTTGAGTGGAATGGGTTATGGTGAAAACGCGAAAGGATTACTGATCAGCAGAGGCTTGGTAGAGATGGTCTATCTCGGTCGTGCATTGGGAGGAAACACAACGGCCTTCTTAGGCATTGCCGGCATTGGCGATCTAGTTACAACCTGTAATAGTTCACTAAGTAGAAATTTTAATGTGGGTTATCGACTGGCGCAAGGCGAAAAGTTAGATGCCATTCTTGCCAGTACAGATGAAATTGCGGAAGGTATAAACACAGTACAAATTGTAAAGAAGTGCGCTGATTATTATAAAGTACGCGCACCGATCACAAGTACATTACATCAAATACTCTTTGAAGATCTTACCGTGAAACAAGCCTTGCAATACTTAATGCGATATCCATTGAATGTGGATATCGATTTTATGTAAGACTTAAATAGCCTTTCGTATTTTCTCTGCAACTTCCGTAATCTCTTCTTTAGAAGGATTTAATTTCGGGCGAGTAAAATTAATGTCTCCCACTGTTTGCATAGGCACAAGATGAACGTGTGCATGGGGAACTTCCAATCCAATGACAGCAATACCAATTCGCTTACAAGGAACCACTTTCTTTATAGCATGAGCTACTTTCTTTGCAAATAAATATAGTCCTGCAAGTGTCTCATCATCCAAATCAAAAATATAGTCTACTTCTTGTTTTGGTACTACTAATGCATGACCAATCACTAATGGATTAATGTCAAGGAAGGCAATGAATTTGTCATCTTCCGCAACAATGTGCCCAGGAATTTCGCGATTGATTATTTTAGTAAAGATGGAAGCCATACAGTTGTATGATTTTAAACCGCAATGTTTACTACTTCAAACTCCATATCACCAGCAGGAGTTTTAATTACGACTATCTCACCCTTTTTCTTACCCAGCAATCCTTTGCCTATTGGTGATACCGTAGAAATTTTTCCTGCCTTTAAATCTGCTTCTTCTTCCGAAACCAGCATGTACGTTACATAAGCACCATTCTTTTTATTCTTGATGGTTACTTTAGAAAGTATGGAGACTTTAGAAACATCAATATTATTCTCATCTAACAAGCGTGCACCACTTAATAGATTTTCAAGTTGTGCAATCTTTGCTTCAAGATGTCCTTGCGCATCTTTCGCGGCATCATACTCTGCATTCTCGCTTAGATCACCTTTGTCGCGGGCTTCAGCAATTTGATGTGCTATGCTACTACGACCTTTCGTCTTTAACTCAGAAAGTTCTTTTGTTAATTTATCAAGGCCTTCTTTTGTATAGTATGAAATCTTTTTACTCATATCAATATTCTAAAATCGTGTTCTGCATTTTTTCCTATCCAATTTATCCGGAAGGATAAAAAAGAAAAACAACGGCCTCGTATCCGAGACCGTTGCTGTTGCAAAGGTAATACATTATTGTTCCACCGCAAAAATCAAACTCCGACCAGTTCTGGCAGGTTGGTTTTAATCTGCTCTAAAATTTCATCATCAAACAGTGCCAGATAAAGGGTTTTAACTTTAGAAAGTTGTTCAACCGTCAATCCTTTTGCTCCCCGAAGGTCGGCTTTGTATAAACTGGCATTTTCGAAATCAGCACCCATTACATAACAATTGCGAAGATTGGCTTCCATTAAGAAAGCATTACTGAAATTCGCTTTAATCAGGAATGCATTTTCAAATTGAGCTTTAATCAAAAATGAATCTTTGAAATTTGCTCCACTTGCATATGCACCTTTTAGGATCGCCTGATTCAGATTTGAGTTTTCGAAATTGGTTTGATTCAGGCGAGCATTTTCTAAATTGGATTCAATCAAATAGGATTGTGTGATGTTCGCACTATTCATATTCGATCCCGAAAGGTTTGCATAGTTCAAGTTGGTTCGGGGCAAATAACAATTCACCAAATTGATTTCATGAATCTTATGACGATTTAAACGTTTGATATTACCCACTGTACGAAATGCTGCTTCTTCCGATTCCCATAAGCGAAAGTCATCAATCTCATCTTTATAGGTACGTATCCGTTGTTTGATTTCACCGTTTTGATTGAGCCAGAAAATAAGGATACCGATAACGGCTATATCGAATATCATTCCGTGGGCTTCCGCTAAAACTTGTTGGATGAAGGAATCGAAATCGCGAATATAATATCGCATACTCAAAGACAACACTAGAATCGTTACCAAAACCAAAACGATAGTTGACGTCAATAACGGTCGCTCGATGATCGAGTTGAAAAGCTCACCTAATTTCTTTGCTCGCTTTTTAAAATAACTCATTCGTTCAGGTGGTTGCCGATCGGAAATTAGTAATTAAAATCAGTTTACACCAATTGTAGTGCATTGATTTTATGAACCAAAGCTACATTAATTTTAATGTGTGATTCAAACGTCCAACCTGCAATGTGTGGGGTAAACAGTACATTGGTCTTTTTACGCATGGAATTAAATGCACTCGCCTGAATTGGCGTTAAGGTACTTAATTTTTCATTTTCTAAAACATCCAACGCAGCCCCTCTAACGTAGCCTTCGTCTAATGCAGTAGCAATATCGGATAGTGAAACAATTTCCCCTCGTGCTGTATTGATCAGTACTATTTTCTTTTTGAATTGCTTAAGATACTCTGCATTGACCAACATCTTTGTTTCTGATGTTAGTGGAATATGAAGGCTTAAGATATCAGTCTCATTAAAGATGGTCTTCATATCCGCTTCTGTGCAGAAAGCATCAGAAATGGAGCTTTTATATTTATCGAAGGCCAAAACAGTACATCCAAAACCACTGAGTCGTTTAGCGAACGCCTGGCCCATATTTCCGTATCCGATAATACCAACGGTCTTCCCCATCAGCTCTTCTCCCCTATTACCTTCGCGGTCCCATATCGATTGCTTTACCTCACTATCTGCTTTTGGAATATTTCGAAGTAAACTCAACAAGGTACCAACAGCATGCTCTCCCACTGCATCTCTATTTCCTTCCGATGCATGTAAAACCTGAATTCCCTTTTGTGATAAATATTCAAGATCTAAATTATCAAGTCCTGCTCCGGCTCTACCAATAAATTTTAAAGTAGGATTTTGTCCCAGCAGATCACGATCAATCGGAGTCTTGCTTCGTACAATAAGTCCTGCGTACTGAGCATGTATCACTTTTATTTCTTCGCGTGTAATCTTGGGTTGGTAATCTGCTTCCCATCCAATTTCATTCAGCATCGAAAAAAGACTTTCGTGCATCGGATCGATCACTAAGCATTTTTTGTTTGCCATTATAAGATCATATGAACGGTAAAGAAATAAAGCGTTAAACCCAACAAATCATTTGTGGTAGTAATAAATGGCCCTGCTGCCAAAGCTGGATTAAAACCAAATCGATTTAGGATAAGAGGTGTTATCGTTCCAATAAAAGAGGCAAATACCACCACGCTAAAAAGTGCAAGTGCAACCACCATTGACAACCGATACTCACCAAAGAGTAAAATATTTGCGCCCAATACTATTGCCGCAAGAAATAAACCATTTAAAAGTGCGACAGAGAATACTTTTGAAAGTCGCTTCCACAGACCATCATCTACAAAGTCTGAGTTTGCTAAACTTTGTACGATAAGAGACGAAGATTGAATACCGACATTTCCGCCTGTTGCCTGAATCAATGGGGTAAAGAATGCAATAGCTGTAACACGTGCTAATTCCATTTCAAATAAACCCATGAATTTTGCATTCATCAAACCACCTACTACACCTATTAAGAGCCAGGGCAAACGTGCACGCGTATTCTTCCATACACTGTCATCTTCCTCAACGTCTTCACTGATACCTGCCATGATCTGACGTTCTTCTTCAGCCTGCTCGGTAATAACGTCTACCACATCATCGATAGTAATTCGACCCACTAACTGTCCTTGCACATTCACTACTGGAACAGATTCAAGATCGTACTTCTTCATGATCTCAGCAACTTCGCTGTCTTCCATATATGTCTCTACTGCAACGATATCTTCTTCATAAATATCAGCAACAAGTTTCCTTGCATCTGATATAATCAAATCCTGAAGTGCCACTTTGCCTACTAACTTTTCATTAGCATCAACTACATATACCGCATAGAATTTTGAAACATTTTCAGCCTGCTTTCTGATTTCATCGACACACTGCACCACTGTCCAGTTAATGTAGGCCTTGATTAATTCCTTGGCCATCAAACCGCCCGCTACATTTTCTTCATAACGCAGTAGTTCGGTTACCTGAACCTTTAACTCTGGCTCAAGATTAGCTAATACCTGCTCACGCTCCTTGATGGGGAGCTCATTTAAAATATCAGCAGTATCATCAGAGGCAAGTTGATTGAGGAAGTTGGTGATCTCAGAGGGAGGGTATACTTTCAGAAAGTTCTTGCGGGTCTCCGGATCGAGGTCACTGATAATCTCAGCTTGCATTTCGATCGTGAGAAAATCCATTACATATTTAGATTCCTCCGCATTGAATTCATAGAGCAGTGCCGTTATATCAGCAGCTTTAACATCTTCGAGCGATTTTAAAATAAAATCGCGATCGCGCTCATCCAGCGCCTGCTGAAAACGGTCGCGAAATTCTTTCGTCAAATCAAACTCAAATAATTCTTGCTCCTTCACGAGATTGCGCGATTAATTTAGTGAGCTGAACAAACGCCTCTACATTCAATTGTTCAGCACGCTTATTGAAAATGTCAAGGGCCGAAATTTCGGCTGGCAAATTTAAATTTTTTAACGCGTTGCGCAAGGTCTTCCGTCTCATATTGAAACCTTGTTTTACTACTTGAACAAACAGTACCTCATCACAATCCAATCGCTCCACATTATTCCGCTCTAATCGTATCACGGCCGACATTACATTGGGTGGTGGTATAAAAACTCCGGGTGAAACCTTGAATAAAATCTCGATGTTGTAATACGCTTGCAGAATAACACTTAGAATACCGTAGGTCTTATTTCCTTCCTTCGAAGCCATTCTTTCTGCCACTTCTTTTTGCAACATGCAAACAACCTGATCGACCTGATGACGATTGCTTAATACCTTAAAGAATATCTGTGAAGAAATGTTGTATGGAAAATTGCCGATGATGGAGACTTTTTGAGGAAGTACTTTCTCCATATCCATCTCCATGAAATCACCTTCAATCAGTTTACTACCTGTTAAGGCAGGATAATGTTGCTTTAAGTAAGCCACTGAATCCCGATCGATCTCCACAACCTGCAAATCGACATTATCCATTTTCAATAAATATGCAGTGAGCACACCCATGCCAGGACCAATCTCTAAAACTGAAGTCCTGCCTTCTCCTAACTTCAGTGCCTCCACTATTTTGTTCGCGATGTGTTGATCGTGAAGGAAATGTTGGCCCAGCGATTTCTTTGGTCGTACCTGATCTTTCTTAACTACCCGCATAAGCACCAAAAGTACGAAGTACAACCTCAAGGCACGAATATTAAAATCAGGTTTGGCACCGGAGTCCGAAAATCACTTTTGTACCGCGCCCTTAATTTTACTAAATCGCAAGGATATAGATTTGTTAATATGAGCCTAACACAAAAACCACGCATCGGAATAACGCTTGGAGACTTGAACGGAATTGGTCCGGAAGTCGCGATCAAAGCACTAGCCGACAACCGATTGCTGAACCTTATCACGCCTGTGATCTACGGCTCTGGTAAGATTATATCGCACTATAAAAAGTTATTGAACATCGAAGAGTTCAATTATACACAAGTTCGTAACAAAGGACAGTTCGCTCCGAAGAGCATCAATGTCGTGAATTGTATTGAAGACAACCTGGAGGTAAATCCAGGTAAGGCTTCTAAAGAAACTGGTAAGGCAGCATTAACCATGCTGAAACAAGCTTGTGAAGATTTGAAAGAAGGTTTTTTAGATGCGCTTGTAACTGCCCCAATTGACAAACTATCTATTCATAGTGAGGCATTTCCCTTTAAAGGTCACACGGAATTTTTGACTGAATATTTTGGTGCTAGTGACAGTGTCATGTTTATGGTAAGCGAAACGCTTCGTGTCGGATTAGTGACAGAACACATTGCCTTGAAAGATGTAGTTTCGTCTGTTACAAAAGAAAGAATAGAATCGAAGGTGAAAATAATGGAGCAATCTCTCCGAAAGGATTTTGGTATTAGCAAACCAAAGATTGCAATTCTAGGCCTTAACCCTCATGCGGGTGATGGTGGATTGATCGGATCGGAAGAAGAACAGATCATTAAGCCGTTGGTTCTTGAATATAAAAACAGAGGCAAGTTGGTTTATGGTCCTTTCCCTGCGGATGGATTCTTTGCTGCAGGAAGTCACACAAAATACGATGGGATATTAGCTATGTATCACGATCAGGGATTAGTGGCTTTTAAATCATTGGCCTTTGAAAATGGTGTAAATTATACAGCTGGCCTATCTATCATTCGCACCTCACCTGATCACGGAACGGCATATGCTATTGCCGGAAAAAATCAGGCGCATGAAAGTTCAATGCGAGAAGCCATCTACCGGGCTGCAGCAATTTATAAGAACCGTATGGAGCCATCTATAGAAAATAAGCCAGCCTAAGTAGCACTATTTGACCATTCAACCGTGATGTATACCTGTTTTTCTATTATTACTTATATTTGATTTTAAAGTTTTAGTTGAGATGGATATAGTTACCAAAAAGCAATTGAACATACTTATTCAACTGGCAGAGGCCGACAAACACTTTGCGAAAATTGAAAGAGACCTGATTTACAAAATTGCCCGCGATAGACACTTTTCGGAAGAAACTGTAGCCGACCTGATTCGGAACCCTGAGCCCATTGACTCTCTTGGCGCCCTTTCTGCTGACCAGAAATTTGAATACCTGATGTCTTGCATAGAATTGATTTTCGTTGACCAGAATGTGTTCGAAAGTGAGATAATCTTCAGCAAAAACATCGCTATTAAGCTTGGATTCAAGAAAGGCATCATCGATTATTTCATTGAGCACTTCGGAAAAAAAACCACTCAGGAGTTCAGAGAAGTGGCATTGAATGAATTCGCATAGGCATTTTTACGCCTTTCTTTTTACTTTCTGATTAATTATCCTAATTTTGCCGACTAATTTTTAATACCCACTGGGTTTACTTTGGGGGCTTTTGGAGTTAATATTGTTGGCCTGAGCAACTCGATTCATCACTTCGAATTTGAATGTGGAGAGTCGTTTTTCAGCAAATTTGGAAATGACCTGGTTTCGGAAGGTGATTTCAAAGTCAACGTAGAGCTCAATAAGCATGAAACGTTCATTGAAGCCGAATTTAACATCACGGGAGTAGCCCGATTGGTGTGCGACAGGAGTTTAGAACCTTTTGATCATACGATTAAGACGAACAACAAAATCGTTTTTAAATACAGTGATCGGGATGAGGAACTAAGTGATGAGATTGTACTCATCCACCGCGAAACTGCAGTACTTGAATTAGGACATTTCTTTTTCGAGTTTATTGCCCTGGCGATGCCCTTGAAACGGCTTCATCCGAAGTTTAAAGATGAAGAAAATGAAGATGACGATACTGATGTACGGTTTGTTTATTCAACCGGACCAACAGAAGAAGAAGAAAAAAAAACGAGCGAAGATGAAATTGATCCTCGCTGGAATATTTTGAAGAATTTAAATAAACTGAATTAGACTATGCCGAATCCTAAACGTAAAACCTCGAAAACCCGCAGGGATAAAAGAAGAACACATTACAAAGCTTTTGCAAAAGAACTTGCTGTGTGCCCTACAACCGGAGAACATCACCTTCCGCACCGCGCTTTCTGGCTCGAAGGAAAACTTTACTTTAATGGTAAAGTAGTGATGGAGAAAGAAGTTCTGGCTTAATTCCATGATTTTGCTTTTTCTTGAACCTTCACATATTGCTTGCAGTATTAAAGCTGCTTGTGCCGGAAGACTCAAGATTAGTTTATCTTAGAATATCTAAAACACAATGCTCGATGGTTTCATCGGGCTTTTTTCATTTTATAAGGTTGCTGAAATTAACCAACACACAGGCGAATTAAAACACCACAATGACAAAAACCAGGGCAGCTATTACAGGAGTAGGCGGATATGTTCCGGATTACATCCTTACCAATAAGGAACTTGAAACTATGGTGGAGACCTCAGATGAGTGGATAACCTCCCGAACCGGTATCAAGGAACGCAGAATTCTAAAAGGAGAAAACCAAGGTGTTTCTGTATTGGGTATCGAAGCTGTGAAAGACTTATTGGCTAAAACCAAAGTTGACCCAAAAGAAATTGACCTGATCATTTTTGCTACGGTTACAGCCGACATGACTTTCCCGGCAACGGCAAACATTGTGGCTACCGCTGTTGGAGCAACAAACGCATTTAGCTATGATATGAGTGCGGCATGCTCAGGCTTTCTTTACGGATTGACTACTGGCGCAAGCTTCATTGAGTCGGGTATGTACAAGAAAGTGATTGTCATTGGTGGCGATAAAATGTCTGCTATTTTAGATTACACTGACCGTACAACATGTATCATTTTTGGCGATGGTGCTGGTTGCGTTCTATTGGAACCAACGACTGAAGAAGTCGGTGTAATGGATTCAATATTGAAGAGTGATGGAAGTGGAGAAGCTTATCTTCACATGAAGGCAGGTGGAAGTCGCATGCCAGCGTCCCATAGCACGATCAATTCGCGTCAGCATTTTGTATATCAGGAAGGATCAGCAGTATTTAAATTTGCCGTTACGAATATGGCGGATGTATCTGCGCAAATTGCAGAGCGTAATAATTTGAATTCAGAAAGCATTACCTGGTTAGTTCCACATCAGGCTAACAAACGCATCATCGATGCCACTGCAAATCGTGTGGGTATAGCAGAGGATAAAGTAATGATGAATATTGAGCGGTATGGTAACACCACTGCCGGAACAATCCCACTCTTACTTTGGGATTATGAAAAGAAATTAAAAAAAGGAGACAACCTTGTTCTCGCTGCCTTTGGTGGAGGATTTACATGGGGTGCCATCTACCTGAAATGGGCTTATAACAGCTAAGAATTGCCTTTTCACTGGCATTCTTGATTTTATTCAATTGATTTGTAACTTAATGACCTGATTTTTTATGGCAACTGTATCGGATTTAAATAAGGGTAATTTCATGCGCTACAATGGAGAGATTGTGCAAGTGGAAGAACTACAACACCGCACACCTGGAAACTTGCGTGCATTCTATCAAATCAAAATGCGCAACGTGCGCAATGGAAAAGTAGCAGAGAATCGTTTCCGCCCAGGTGATTCTGTAGAGATTCTTCGTGTCGAAACAAAAGAATATCAATACCTGTATGCTGATGGCGATAGCCTTGTGTGTATGGATAACGATACATTTGATCAGGTTTATATAGATAAGAAGTTTTTAGGCGAATCTGTAAACTATATAAAAGAAGGCGTTACACTTTTAATTGCTTTCGAAAATGGTGAAAGTCCAATTAGTGCTGAACCACCATCTCACGTTGTCTTTGAAGTACAATATACTGAGCCTGGTATGCAAGGTGATACCGCTACTCGCACACTAAAAGCTGCTACATTAGAAAATGGTGTAGAGATTCGTGTACCACTTTTTGTAAATACCGGTGATAAGATCAAGATTCACACCGCAAAGGGTGAATATGTTGAACGCGTAAAAGAATAATATACATGAGCAAATCCAGTAAATCAAAATCAGCACCAGCGAAGAAGGAAACACCTTCAAAAGCTAAAGCTGATTCAGGATCATCAAACCAATCTGAAATGAAAACAGCAGAAATCCGCGACCTTATTGATTTCATCTCAAAGTCAGGCCTTAATGAGGTTGACATCGAGACTAAAGAATTGAAACTTCATGTAAAGCGCGAGCCAGATCAAAAAGTATTTAAGTCAACGCCTGCACCAATGATGGCTGCTCCAGTTGCTCAAGTAGCCGCACCCGCTGCTTCTGCACCAAAAGCTGAAAAAGCTGCGGCTGCTGAACCAGCGTCAGGCAAAAAGACACTTGAAATAAAATCGCCAATGATCGGAACGTTCTATCGTTCTGCATCACCTGATAGCCCTGTACTTGCCTCCGTTGGTGATAAAATTTCAAAAGGACAAACAGTTTGTATTATAGAAGCCATGAAGTTGTTTAATGAAATTGAATCTGAGTTTTCAGGTACGATCATCAAAGTATTGGCGGAGAATTCTTCGCCTGTTGAATATGACCAGGTACTATTTGTCGTAGAACCAGATTAATCTTTCGTTATACATTTAAGGTTCAAGGTTTCTGGTTCGTACAATATTGTTCGACCAAAGACCTTGAACCTTGAACTTTCAACCTAGAACTAAACAATATATGTTTAAGAAAATACTAATCGCCAACAGAGGAGAAATTGCACTTCGTGTCATTCGTACATGTCGCGAGATGGGCATCAAGACTGTAGCTGTTTACTCTACAGCAGACCGTGAAAGTTTACACGTTCGCTTCGCAGATGAAGCCGTGTGTATTGGCGCACCTCCAAGCAAAGATTCTTATTTAAATATTCCACGCATCATTTCTGCCGCAGAAATCACAAACGCAGATGCGATTCATCCAGGCTATGGTTTCCTATCAGAGAACGCTGAGTTCTCTGCGGTTTGTCATGAGTACGGGATTAAATTCATCGGCCCCACTCCTGCCATGATCCGGTCGATGGGTGATAAGGCTACTGCAAAAGATACAATGAAGAAAGCCGGAGTGCCAACCATTCCTGGTTCAGACGGCTTAGTTGATACCATTGAAGATGCAATGAAGATTGCAAAGAAAATAAAGTACCCTGTTATCATTAAAGCAACTGCTGGTGGTGGAGGCAAAGGAATGCGCATCATCAACTCCGAAGCAGAGTTTCAAAAAGCATGGGATGATGCCAAGAGAGAATCGGCAGCATCCTTTGCTAATGACGGTTTGTATCTTGAGAAATTTATTGAAGAGCCTCGCCATATCGAAATACAATTGGTGGGCGATCAATACGGAAAAGCATGTCACCTTTCAGAACGCGATTGTTCTATTCAACGCAGACATCAAAAGCTGGTGGAAGAAACACCGTCTCCAATTGTGAGCCAGGAACTACGAGAACGTATGGGCGCAGCAGCAATCAAGGGTGCTACCTCTATTGGTTATGAAGGAGTTGGTACTATTGAATTTTTGGTTGACAAACATGGCGAGTTCTACTTCATGGAAATGAATACCCGTATTCAGGTTGAACACCCGATTACAGAAGAAGTAACAGATTATGATTTGATCAAAGAACAAATCAAGGTAGCAGCTGGTGTTCCGATTTCAGGCACAAACTATTTCCCTAACCTCTATGCGATGGAGTGCCGGATCAACGCAGAAGATCCTGCAAACGGTTTCCGTCCGTCACCAGGAAAAATTACAAACCTACATATGCCTGGCGGCCATGGTGTACGCATCGATAGTCACGTTTATGCTGGCTATACCATTCCTCCTAATTATGATTCAATGATTGCCAAACTCATCGTTACCGGTCAATCACGCGAAGAAGTAATTACGCGCATGAAGCGAGCGCTTCAGGAATTTGTAATTGAAGGTGTTAAAACAACCATTCCATTTCACATCAAGTTAATGGACAATGCCATTTTCCGTTCGGGAAAATTCAATACGAGTTTCTTGGAGACTTCGTTCGATTTTTCATCGCTCGAGAAATAGAAATACGTTTCCCACAGAAACGACCATTCATATAAGCTAATAGCAAAGGATACCATAAATGGTATCCTTTTTTATTTTTTAACTACTTTACAGAGCTGACTCTTTCTGCAATTCTAAACATACCCCGAATAAGGGTAATTTGAATTCTAGAATAGAAACGCTGCAAAGATTCAGTAATGGAAGGATAAAAACTCATTAACCAAAATTTCATTACGTTGAAAAGAAGAGACTTTGTTCAATTAGCAGGACTAGGTATTGGCGGTATGCTATTACCTTTTCCAACGACAGGAAATCCTATCCCGATAGAAGCATTATTGGAATCGCCTCTTGATGTTGCTCAAAAAAAACAACTGGCTGATGTTGCGCTCAACACGGCTAAATCATCCGGTGCATCCTATGCTGATATCCGAATCGGACGCTACCTGAATCAGTTTGTGTTCACACGCGAGAAAAGAGTTCAGAATATCCAGAACTCTGAATCTTTTGGTACGGGAATTCGCGTGATTGTAAACGGAACCTGGGGCTTTGCCTCCACCAATACCGTTACAACGGAAGGCATTCGCAAAGCAACTTTACAAGCTGTGGCTATCGCGAAAGCAAATTCAAAATTTCAAAAAGAACCTGTGAAACTTGCACCTGTAAAAGCACAAGGTGAAGTGTCCTGGAAAACACCCATTCAAAAAAATGCTTTTGAAGTTTCAGTTGCCGAGAAAGCAGATTTGCTTCTGCGCACAAACGCAGCGGCAATGGACAACGGAGCCAACTTTGTAAACTCGAATTTGTTTCAGGTGAACGAGCAAAAGTATTTTGCTTCGACTGATGGATCATACATTGATCAGGATATTCACCGCATCTGGCCAACCTTCAATGTAACAGCCATCGATAAGGCTGCTGGTAAATTTAAAACGCGTCAGGCGCTAAGTGGTCCGATGGGAATGGGCTACGAGTACATGAATCCAAAACCTGAAGACAAACTTCCTGGCCCTGCGGGATTGATCATGTATCGCAACAGCTACGACATGGTAGAGGATGCTATACTGGCTGCCAGGCAAGCAAAAGAAATGCTAAGCGCGAAATCAGTAGAGCCTGGTAAATATGATATGGTATTAGAACCAAATCACTTAGGATTAACCATTCATGAATCAGTAGGTCATCCGCTTGAACTTGATCGTGTATTAGGATACGAAGCCAACTATGCTGGTACCAGCTTCGCTACATTAGATAAATTGAAATCTGGCAACTTCAACTACGGCAGCAAGATTGTAAACATCTTCGCTGACAAAACACAAGTGGGTTCATTGGGTGCTGTGGGTTATGACGATGAAGGTGTTCCGTGCAAACGTTGGGATCTGATTAAGGATGGCATACTCGTAAACTATGAAGCCATCCGCGATCAGGTACATATGCTTGATCAAAACGAATCACATGGATGCTGCTATGCACAAAGCTGGAGCGATGTTCAATTCCAGCGCATGCCCAATATTTCGTTAGCGCCAGGAAAAGATCAATACTCAATTGATCAGATGATCAAGGATGTTGAGAAAGGTATTTACATTGCCGGACGCGGTTCGTATTCAATTGATCAACAGCGATACAACTTTCAGTTCGGTGGAACCGTCTTCTATGAAATTAAGAACGGACAAATCGGAAGCATGCTGAACGATGTAGCGTATCAATCGAACACACAAGAGTTCTGGAATAGCTGTGCAAAGATTTGTGATGAGCGCGACTACAGAATGTTTGGATCATTCTTCGATGGTAAAGGACAACCTTCACAGGTAAGTGCTGTATCGCATGGAAGTTCAACGTCACGGTTCAACGGAATTAACGTAATCAATACAGGTAGAACGATCTAAACTACCCCTCAACAGATACTCATTAACCAAAACCCCAATAAAGAATGAAAAGACGAGACTTTATACAAATGGCAGGACTAGGTGCAGGCGCAATAATGCTGCCACTCCCCTCCTTCTCGCGCTCAGTTGATCCTGCAAAATTGCTGGAACCCTTTATGGATGTCGCCAAGAAAAAACAACTGGCCGACATAGCATTAAATGCTTCACGCTCCGCAGGTGCTTCATACTGTGATGTTCGCATCGGACGATACCTAAATCAATTCATTGTTACACGCGAAGACAAAGTTCAGAACATCGTGAACACTGAATCCTTCGGTACAGGTATTCGCGTAATAGTGAATGGAACCTGGGGCTTTGCATCGACCAATGATGTAACACCAGAAGGTATTGCGAAAGCTGCAAAGCAGGCCGCCTTCATAGCAAAAGCAAATGCTAAAATTCAGAAAGATCCTGTTAAACTTGCTCCTGTACAAAGTTATGGTGAGCAAACCTATAAGACGCCCATTGTAAAAAACGCATTTGAAATTCCGATTAAAGAAAAAGCTGATCTGTTACTGAACGCGAATGCAAAGGCAATTGAGAAAGGTGCCAGCTTCATCAACAACATTTTGTTTTTGGTAAACGAACAAAAATATTTTGCTTCTTCTGAAGGATCGTACATCGATCAGGACATCCATCGCACATGGCCGTTCTTTACCGTAACGGTCGTTGATAAAGAATCAGGGCAATTTAAAGAACGAGATTCATTCAGTGCTCCAATGGGAATGGGATATGAATACCTCGATGGAAAATCGTCAGACAAAGTAAAAGGGCCTGGCGATATTCTGATGTACAACAAATCGTATGACATGGTGGAAGATGCGATGATGGCTGCGGAGCAAGCCAAGCAAATTCTAAAAGCAAAATCAGTAGAGCCTGGTAAATATGATTTAGTGTTAGAACCATCTCATCTATGGTTAACCATTCACGAATCCGTTGGTCACCCGCTTGAACTGGATCGCGTATTGGGCTACGAAGCAAACTATGCGGGTACAAGCTTCGCTACGTTAGATAAATGGAAAACGAAAAACTTCAACTACGGAAGCAAGCAAGTCAATCTGTTTGCCGACAAAACTCAGGTGGGTTCACTAGGTGCTGTAGGTTATGATGATGAAGGTGTAAAAACAAAACAATGGGATTTGGTGAAGGATGGCACGCTGGTAAATTATCAGGCCATCCGAGATCAGGTTCATATTCTCGGTGAAAAAGAATCTCATGGATGTTGCTACGCTGACAACTGGAGCAGTGTTCAGTTTCAACGCATGGCGAATGTATCGTTAGCACCAGGTAAAGATCAGCTTACTCCTGATCAAATGGTGGCGGGTGTTGAAAAGGGAATTTACATTGTAAAAGATTCCTCCTACTCAATCGATCAGCAGCGTTATAACTTTCAATTTGGTGGTGTGCTCTTCTTCGAAATCAAAAACGGAAAAATTGCTGGCATGTTGAAAGACGTTGCATATCAATCAAACACACAGGAATTCTGGAACTCCTGCGTACAGGTATGTGATGAACGTGACTACCGCTTAAACGGATCCTTCTTCGATGGAAAAGGACAACCCGGGCAAGTGAGTGCTGTGTCACACGGCTCATCTACTGCCCGCTTCAATGGCGTGAACGTAATCAACACCGGAAGAACATTATAAGATCAACTAACTGTAAATCTAAAATCGTAAATCATCATGGCTATATTTTCAAAAGAAGAAGCTAAAAAAATATTGGATAAAGTCATGGGCTTATCCAAAGCAGAAAGCTGCGAAGCAAATCTTAACGGTTCCGTTGGTGGCAACATTCGCTATGCACGTAACAGTGTTTCAACCGCTGGTGAGAATAGTGATACAACACTCGTGGTGCAATCTAATTATGGTAAAAAGGTAGGCACAGCAACCATCAATGAGTTTGATGATGCCTCTATCGAAAAGGTAGTGAGGCGCGCAGAAGAGCTCGCTAATCTTGCACCAGAGAATCCAGAGTTCATGGGGCCTCTCGCGCAACAAACCTACGGTGAATCCAAAACCTATTCTGAATCCACTGCTAAGATCACTCCTGACTATCGCGCACAAGCAGCAGCGAATAGCATCAACCCTGCATCTGTAAAAGATGTAACGGCAGCCGGATTCCTCGAAGACAACAACAACTTCGCGGCCATGAGCAATAGCAAAGGTTTATTTGCTTATAACAAATCAACCAACGTGAATTTCACTGTGACCATGCGATCGAATGATGGTACGGGTTCAGGTTGGGTAACACGCGACTTCAATGACGTGAGCAAACTCGATACAGCAGAAGCCTCTAAAATTGCAATTGATAAAGCATTGCAATCACGAAATGCAAAGGCAATCGAGCCAGGAAAATACACCGTTATTCTTGAGCCAGCAGCATCAGGAGAATTATTGCAAAATATGTTCTTCAACATGGGTGCACGACAGGCCGATGAAGGAAGAAGCTTCCTGGCCAACAAAGGTGGTGGAACAAAACTCGGTGAGAAACTAGTAGATGAACGAGTGAACATTTACACCGATCCATTTAACATCGAAGCTCCTGCTTCACCTTGGACACAAGATGGACAAGCACGCAAGCGCTTGGATATTTTAAAAGGTGGTGTGGTTAAAAATCTTTTCTATGATCGCTATTGGGCATCACAGAAAAATGTTGAGCCAGTTCCTTTCCCAGGAAATGCCATAATGGAAGGTGGTAATGCTTCATTGGAAGATCTTATCAAGGACACCAAGAAAGGCGTTCTCGTCACACGCTTCTGGTACATCCGCAGCGTTGATCCTCAAACATTGCTATATACAGGCCTTACCCGTGATGCTACCTTCTTTATCGAAAACGGAAAGATCAAACATCCGATCAAAAACTTCCGCTTCAATGAAAGCCCGATCATCATGCTGAACAACTTGGAAGCATTGGGCAAGCAAGTACGGGTTGATGGAAACCTGATACCATACATGAAAATCCGCGACTTTACCTTCACCAGCTTATCAGACGCGGTTTAATATCTGCGAGAAATCGATTGAAATGTATTGTTTGATATTAAAAATCCCCGGTTTAGGTCGGGGATTTTTTATTCAATAATTTCGGGGAAAATTAAACCGCAGAGGACGCTGAGGTTCGCAAAGAAAGACAAGATTCAAATTTCTTATATGAATTGTCAAAACTCTTGAAGTCGTTGTTAAAAAAACTCTGCGAAGCTCCGCTTCCTCTGCGGTTAATTAAAGACTCTATAGCACTTAATCGATATGTATTTCAGTGAAGAAACCCTCTCGGGATGGGGAAACATTCCAGTATCAACAGGCAAAGTTGCATACCCTCGTGACGCAAAAGATATTCAAAGAACAAACGGAACAGATAAGCTTCTCCCTCGCGGTTTAGGACGAAGCTATGCCGATCAGGCAACGAATACTCAACACAGTATTCTGAAAATGGAACGCATGAATCATTTTCTGGCGTTCGATGATACAACCGGAATTTTAAAATGTGAAGCCGGAGTAAGTCTTGAAGAAATTATTGAATACCTCGCACCCCGCGGTTGGTTTCCAATGATCACACCCGGAACAAAATACATTACAATTGGTGGTGCCATTGCAAACGATGTTCATGGTAAAGCCCATCATGCTGATGGTTCTTTTGTGAACTGCACGATCGACTTTACTATTTTATTAGCCGATGGAAGAATATTAAAAGCTAGTCGCGAAGAGAACAGCGATTTGTTTTGGGCTAACTTCGGAGGATTAGGTTTACTTGGCACAATACTAACCGCGACCATTCAACTTCGAAAAGTAGAGACCACATACTTCACGCAAAAAGCATTTGCCGCGAAAAACCTGGAGGAGATGCTGGATGCTATTGAAGCAAGTGAAGAAAAATTTACTTCCTCTGTAGCCTGGCTTGATTCAATGGCGAGAGGAAGGAGTCTTGGTCGTGGAGTTTTAACGATGGGCAATCACGCTACATTAGCTGAGCTTCCTGCTAACTTAAAATCAAATCCTTTAAAAGTAGGTAAGAAACCAAAACTTAGCGTTCCATTTTACCTACCGAGCTTCTCATTAAATCCATTGACGGTAAAAATATTAAACACAGCATTGTATATCATGCAGAAGAATGGCAAAGCCATTGCGCACTACGATAAATTCTTTTATCCGCTCGACATGATTAACAACTGGAACAAAGGCTATGGTAAAAAAGGATTTATCCAGTATCAATTTGTTTTGCCAGAGAAAAATGGAAGAGAGAACATTCGGACGATTCTAACTGAGATTACAAAAAGCGATTGCGTTCCATTTTTAAACGTGCTGAAAAAATTCGGTGAAGGACAAGGTATGCTATCTTTTCCTTCGAAGGGATATACTTTCGCCATCGACTTTCCAATTACTGATCAATTAAAACCCTTCACCAAAAAACTTGATGATATGGTATTGGGTATGGGTGGAAGAATCTATTTAGGAAAAGATGCTTACCTCGATGAGGTTACTTTCAAAGCCATGTATCCCCAACACAAAGAATGGCTCGACATCAAAAGAAAATACGATCCAACGAATCGCTACTCTTCTGATTTGTCAAGAAGAATTGGCTTGGAGCTAAAGTGATCCGTAAAACTCAATCCTAATTCCTTTGTGAACCTTAGCGCCCTTGTGTCTTCGTGGCTAGTTTATTTTTACCGCAAAGACGCTAAGGCGCAAAGAAGTTACTAAGTTGCACTGGGCTAATCATAGCCATCACAAAAATCATCCTAATCATAGTCATGAATTTCCTCGCCCACATTTACCTATCGGGAGACAATCCAAAAATTATGGTAGGTAATTTCATTGGCGATTTTGTGAAAGGCAGAAACTTGACTGAGCAATTTGAACCTGAGATTGCAAAAGGCGTAGAACTTCATCGCGAAATTGATTTGTTCACGGATACACATCCTATCGTTCGCGAAAGCAAAAAACGTTTACAACCAAAGTATCGACATTACGCTCCTGTAATTGTTGATGTCTTCTATGATTATTTTCTGGCGAAGTATTGGTCAGATTATCATCTCGATTCACTTACTGATTTTGCTGCGAGATCTTATCAAACCATTCTTGATTTTGAATCCATATTACCTGCTGAAGTAAAACGATTGATGCCTTACATGATGAAAGGCAATTGGCTGGTGAACTACTCCAAACTTGAAGGTATTGAACAAGCACTGACAGGCATGAGCAGACGAACAAAATTCGATTCAAAGATGAACGAATCAGTTGTTGATCTGAAAGAGCACCATGATGATTTCAAAAAGGAATTCGATGCATTCTTTCCGGAATTAAAATCGCGTGCTGAAGATTTTATACGTTAAGTAAAATCGCCACAGGACAATGATCTGATCCGTGATATTCATTATAGATCATGGAATCTTTCACTTTTCCGATCAACGGATTTGAAACCAGGAAGTAATCAATGCGCCAGCCTGCATTTGTTGCACGCGCGTTGAATACATAATTCCAATAGGAGTATTTTACTTCTTGCGGATAGAAATGTCGGAAGGTATCTACAAAACCAGATTCCAATAATCGCGTGAAGCCATCGATTTCACGTTGCGTATAACCAGATGATTTGTTGTAATTCTCTTTTGGTCGCGCCAGGTCGATGGGCTGATGGGCTACGTTCAAATCACCACACAGAATAACGGGTTTTCTACGCGCCAATAGCCGAAGGTATTCGGCAAATTCTTTGTCCCATCCCTCGCGATAATCCAAACGAGCAAGAGCTTGTCCTGAGTTTGGTGTGTATACGGTTACTAGAAAATAAGAAGGAAACTCTGCAGTGATCACTCTTCCTTCCTGGTCATGCTCATGGATGCCCATATCGTAGGTAACGTCAAGCGGCTCTGTCTTGGTTAAGATCGCAGTACCTGAATAGCCCTTTCTTGCCTTCGATGAATTGACGTAAACCTTATAATCTGTAAATGATTCCAAAGACGCTTTGACCTCCTCCGCTGACGCTTTTGTTTCCTGTAAACAAAGCACATCCGGGTTCATTGCCTTTACATTGTCAACGAATCCTTTTTTGATGATGGCTCGGATACCGTTTACATTCCAGTTAACTAAGTGAAGAGCTGACATAGGTAGACTTTAGATGTTAGACAATAGACTTTAGAGGGAAAGTTAATAGTTAATCGTCAATAGGTTTAATGATTTTGATGAAGTCTTTCAAACCCAAGTCACACACCCACGATTAACAATTAACCATCAACTACTAACTCGGCCAAAGGCCGCAAAACAAAAAAGTCTCGCGTGGGCGAGACTTTTAAATATTTTCGTGGGCGAATAATTAAGCCTTTTTCGCAGCTTTCGCTTTGAATTCTTCTTTTATCGCTTCGATGTCGATGTTCTTTATTACGGGCTTGAAGTTTTGAATCTTCAAGTCGGTGCGCCTGCGTGATGATTTTGCTTTATCCTTGCGGCCTTTTCTCTTGAGTCTGGTAATTGGCATGATGCTTTTATGTTAAAAGGAGCGCAAAAATAACGCTTTCTTGCAATCCGGCAAATGGTTCGGCCAAAAATCCTCGAAAACTATCCAAAATTAGCATAAACCCGCTTGGCGTATTAGTACATCTTGCCTTCCGCACCTTAACTTGCCCGCGATTATGGAAAAACCGACTTTACCCAAAGGAACCCGCGATTTCGGTCCGGCTGTGATGGCCAAGCGACAGTTTATATTGAATACCATAAAGGGAGTATTTCAAAAGTTCGGTTTTCAGCCGTTAGAGACACCTTCAATGGAGAATCTTTCTACCCTTACGGGGAAATATGGTGAAGAGGGAGATCAATTACTCTTTAAGATTCTTAATTCCGGTGATTATTTAAAGGATATCGATTCCCAAAAATTGGAGACTCGAAATTCAAAACTTATCACCGCAGATATCTCGGAAAAAGGTCTTCGTTATGATTTAACCGTTCCCTTCGCGCGATATGTTGTCATGAACCGAGGCGAAATCAGTTTCCCATTTAAAAGATATCAGATCCAGCCTGTATGGCGTGCCGACCGACCACAGAAGGGTAGATATCGCGAATTTTATCAGTGTGATGCGGATGTTGTAGGTACTGATTCATTGATCTGTGAAGCAGAAATTATTCTGATGATCAAAGATGTATTTAAAGGCTTGGGGATTTCAGATTACTCTATCAAACTTAATCATCGCGGTGTACTCTCTGGTTTAGCAGAATTGATTGGCTCAAAAGGAAATGAAACCTCTCTCTTTGTAGGAATTGATAAACTTGATAAAATAGGAGAAGAGAAAGTAAAAGAAGAATTGCGTTTAAAAGAATTTGATGAAAAAGGATTAACCACCCTTTTCGAAATTTTGAACTTCAAAGGTTCAACCGAAAAGAAAATAGAATTCTTAACAAAGAAGTTTTCAACTTCAACCAATGGCCTCAAGGGAATTGATGATCTAAAAAAGGTATTAGACTTATTAAAAAGTTACAGATCAAATGATGAACATGTCGATTTTGACATTGCACTTGCTCGTGGATTGAGCTACTACACAGGTTGCATTTTCGAAGTGAAAATTAACAACGTTTCGATCGGAAGTGTAAGTGGTGGTGGTCGATATGATAACCTTACTCAGGCTTTTGGTGATAAAGAGAATTTATCAGGCGTTGGTTTTTCATTTGGTGTCGATCGTTTGTATGATGCCATGGAAGAACTTAAGATTTTTCCGAAGGAGACACAAGCATCATCAAAGGTATTAATCTGTCATTTTGATGAAGCCAGTCAGAATTATGGACTCGGTGTTCTAACATCTCTTCGCGCAGCCGGAATTTCTTCCGAGATTTATCCTGATCAATCAAAGTTAAAAAAGCAATTGGACTACGCTAACAAAAAAATGATTCCGTTCACGATCGTTATTGGCTCCGAAGAAATGGAAAGCGGAATGTTAGCCTTTAAGGATATGGAGAAAGGGGAGCAAGAAAAAACCTCAATCGACCAAATCATTTCCAAATTAAAATCATCCTAACGAAATAATTTTTAGAAAAACTAATCCATTAGAAATCAAAGCGAATTAATCATGCCAATCACTCAATCATTTGAATCATAGTAATAGATGAGCATTCACTCGATTTCAAACGCACAACTTAGTCTTCGTGATCTTTCTTCGATCATGAATGATAATGTGTCCATTCAACTTTCAGATTCTGCAAAAAATAAAATCATCCGTTGTCGCGAATACCTGGATCAGAAAATAGCCAACTCCAGTCAGTCGATCTACGGTATCAACACAGGCTTTGGTTCACTTTATAATCGCAACATTTCTAACGATCAACTGGAAAAGCTTCAGGAGAATTTAGTGAAGTCGCATGCTTGCGGAACAGGTCCTGAAGTTCCAAATGATTTAGTGAAGTTGATGCTCTTTCTAAAAGTTCAATCACTTTCGTATGGATACTCCGGAGTTCAACTCATTACGGTTGAGCGATTGGTGAATATGTATAATGAAAATGTTCTACCGCGCGTTTTTGAAATGGGATCGCTTGGTGCATCTGGCGACCTCGCTCCTCTTGCACACTTAACATTACCGCTCATAGGATTAGGAGAAGTGCATCATCAGAAAAAAGTAATAAGTGGTAAAGAAGTAAATGATTCACTCGGTTGGCATCCCATCCACCTGCAAGCAAAAGAAGGACTAGCATTACTGAATGGTACACAATTTATGTGTGCATACGGAGTATGGAGTTCACATCACGCAAAACGTTTGCTAATACTTTCCAATATTATCGGAGCGCTTTCACTTGATGCTTTTGATGGGCGCATCGAACCGTTCCTGCCTTCAGTGCATTCTATTCGACCGCAAAAAGGACAAGGTGAAGTAGCAAAGAAAATTAAATCACTTTTAGAAGGTAGTGATTTAATCACTCAGGCAAAGAAACATGTTCAGGATCCGTATTCATTTCGCTGCATACCACAAGTACACGGTGCTAGCTTAGATGCCATCGAATATGTAAGCAACGTATTCCTAACGGAAGCGAATAGCGTAACCGACAATCCAAATGTATTTCCGGAAGAAGACGTAATTATTTCTGCAGGGAATTTTCACGGACAACCACTCGCACTAGCTTTTGATTTTCTAAGCATTGCATTATCGGAGCTGGGTAATATTTCAGAACGCAGAACGTATCAACTTATCGCAGGACTTCGTGATTTACCGAATTACCTTGTGGCCAATCCCGGTATAAACTCAGGCTTGATGATTCCACAATATACAGCCGCCTCTATCGTGAGCCAGAATAAACAACTTTGTAGTCCTGCTTCTGTAGATTCAATTGTTTCGTCCAACGGACAAGAGGATCACGTAAGCATGGGCGCTAATGCAGCGACCAAAGCGTATCGCATTGTGAATAATTTATATTCTATTTTAGCAATCGAGTTGATCACTGCTGCACAAGCCCTTACCTTTAGAAGACCATTAAAAACCTCACCTTATCTGGAAAAACTAGTACATACTTTTCGCGATGTTGTTCCGTTTGTTGAAGACGATCGTGTATTACATGTCGACATTAAAAATGCAGAGCAGTTTTTAAAAGAACTTGAGTTGCCCCAATGAAGAATTTCGCTATTCTTATATTCGTTCTTTCCGCTTTACAAGTAAAAGCTCAATACCCTAGTGATAATGGTCGGTTCACGGTTGATCAGAAAAGTGGGTGCGCTCCATTTACCTTCACGGTAACAGCGCCTGAGTGTGACGGTACACCGTCTTGTACAATAGATCTTGGGAATGGATCCACCCTATCTTTAACAACTGTAACAAAAACTCTTCCTCCGTACCCGGATGCTGGAAACTTCACACTCACAATTGCTTTTGGAAGTGATTTAAATAATGGTCATTTAAATATTGAGATACTTCCTAATATCAAACCAACATTCGAAATGTATGCCTGTGAGGGTAAAAAAGTTTCAGTAAAAATCACGGACACAAACTACGATACGTATATTATCAATTATGATGATGGGAATTCTGCAACGGTACCAAATGGAAATTTGGCAAAAGATGTTCATCAATTCGCATTTGCTGGAGTCAGGACGATAAGTGTTCGTGGCCAAAATTCAAGCTCAGCACCTAACTGTTCTCCGCAGGTACAAACCATCGATGTAACACAAACACTTCAACCTGCTTTTATTTCTCAGTTAGAGGCTATCGATGCAATCAATCCATCACAAATCAAACTAGACTACAATACCCCACCGACTTCGAATCAACTCAACACACAATACAAACTAGAGATTGCACCAAACAGCAGCACAACTTTTCAACAGTTGCAAACTATTTTTAACACCAAAACAACAACAATTTCCAATCTAAGGCCAGATGATAATTTTTATTGTTTTCGGATGGCAACATTCGATGCCTGTACAAATGCTATAGTACTGGCTTCATATTCGAACATCATTTGCAGCGCCAATTTCGATTTAGATATTCAAAGTGATGTAAATAAGTTAAAATGGGTAACTTACTCTACTGCGGGAAGTAACGTATCCGGTTTTGATATCAGCAAAACTCCGGGCACACCACTGGCAGCAATTTCTTCTGCTACTTTTCTGGACGATGTTGATATCACCTGTAACCTTGATTATTGTTACCAACTCACTACCAACTACTCTAATGGAAGTCAAAGTATTTCACTTCAGAAATGTGGCAGGTCGTTTTCAAATATTATTCCTGCCGCTGTTGAAGATATTTCTTCCATAGTAAGCGAAACAGGCTCTGCCTTAACGTGGCTTCAAGATCCGGCCTTTACCCCAGCTGAATACACTATCATTAAATCAACAAATGGCAATTATAGTTTCCTCGCAAAAACAACTACTCAGACTTATGATGATGTCGGTTATTTAACAGAGTCAAATTCATGCTATAAGATTTCATATACCGATGCATGCTTAAATGCAAGTCCGTTAAGCAGTGAAGCCTGTCCCATCCAACTTTCCGGATCGCTCAATCCCAACAATAGCATTTCGCTTTCCTGGTCAGATTATACAGGCTGGAAAAACGGAGTGAATAATTACGTTGTTCAGAAATTCACATCACAAGGTCAGTTGATTGAAACGAGTGACGACCTCTTGCCAACAACAACCTCCTATCTTGATCTTGATGCAACGGAGGATTTTACAAATCAGACCTACATCTATGTAATCACTGCCACCGCAAATGATGGCGGTGTCAGCGAATCCATTTCCAACCCGATCATCATAACCAAGGAAGCCTATTTAACTCATCCCACTGCTTTTTCTCCTCGGGGAAACGAACCAAAAAATCAAACCTTCAAAGTTTTTGGTCAATATGTTTCAAGTTTTGAGATGAGAGTTTTTAACCGCTGGGGGCAGGAACTGTTTTACACCAATGACTTTGACAAGGGATGGGATGGAACTTATAACGGAAATTTGATGCCCGAGGGTACCTATGTTTTTACCGCAAAAATCAGGGACTTTGAGGGAAAAGCATCAGATCGGTCGGGGACGATTGTGTTGCTTAAGAAGTGATACGTTATTCACCCGTCCTTGCTTTTATCTTCCGGGAGCTTTAAGGTTCTTCATAAGACAAAAGTCAATTCCTTGTAAGCTAATTTTAAATTGATCGATGTAGATTGTTTCTTTGCAATCAAATCACCTAAACGTAAGAATATATGTTCGACATGATGAAAATGATGGGCAAAATGAAAGAAGTGCAGGCCCGCATGAAAGAAGCACAAGATAATGTGGTGAAATTGCGCGCCAATGGCGAATCCGGTGGAGGTATGGTGAAGGTAACGGTGAATGGTAAGAAGAATCTTATTGCATTAGACATTGATGCATCATTACTCAAAGCAGAAGATAAAACGATTTTGCAGGATTTAGTTATTGCCGCAGTAAATAAAGCAGCCGAAGAAGCTGATAGCCTGGCAAAAGAAGAAATGAAAAAAAGTACCGATGGCTTATTGCCCAACATACCCGGTCTGGATCTTGGCTCAATGTTAGGATGAGCCACACGGCTGTTGTTATTCTAAACTATAACGGAGAGAAGCTGCTTCAGCAGTTCTTGCCCAGTGTTATTCAATATTCTCAGCAAGCAGAAGTAATTGTAGCCGACAACGGATCAACCGATCACTCACTCGCCATACTCGCTCACAATTTTCCATCCGTTCGCGTTATTACATTAGATAAAAATTACGGTTTCTGCGGTGGTTACAATCACGCACTGAAGCAAGTCGAGGCAGACAATTATGTACTTCTAAATTCTGATGTTGAAGTAACACAAGGTTGGCTTGAATCACCTGTTCGTTTGCTTGATGACAATAAAGAAATCGCTGCAGTGCAACCTAAAGTCTTATCCTTTCGTCAAAAAAATAAATTTGAATATGCAGGTGCTGCAGGAGGGTTAATCGATTCATTAGGTTATCCGTTTTGCAGGGGACGCATCTTCGCACATGTGGAAGAAGATAAAGCGCAGTACAATGATGAAGTTGAAATTTTTTGGGCAACCGGTGCTTGCATGATAATCCGCTCAAAGTTGTATCACCAATTTGAAGGACTTGATGAAGATTTTTTTGCACACATGGAAGAGATCGATTTATGTTGGAAGCTCCATCGCGCAGGTTACAAAATCTACTACTCTGGTAAGAGTACAGTCTATCATCTTGGAGCTGGTACGCTTGACTACAACAGTCCACGAAAGACCTATCTTAATTTCAGGAATGGGCTTTCCCTGATCTTTAAACATCTCGATAGTTCTGAAATAACTTACAAACTTCCAATCCGAATTCTACTGGATTGGCTAGCCGCATTTATCTACCTGATTAAGTTTCAACCGAATAACACTTTGGCTGTGTTACGGGCTCATGTGCATTTCTTCAAAAACATAAAGCGAGATAAAGCAAAGAGAAAATCAATTCATAAAGACTATCCAACGTATCCCCGCTCCGCGATTGCCAGAGGAGTCATCCTTGTGGATTATTATCTAAAAGGAAAGAAACAGTATCGCTAGTAATCCCAAATTGGATTACGCTTACGCAAATGCTTCCTTATATTCATTATAAAGGCTAATGAAAGATAGATAATAATGGGTGAGCCAAAAGTGATAAAGGACGCATAAATGAAAAAAAGCCGGATGCTGGATGTTGCCACCCCCAACTTTTCGCCCATATGCGTGCACACACCAAAGGCGTACCGCTCAAAAAAATGCTGGATCTTCGCTGTTGCTTCGCTCATATCACAATCTCAATTATGTTCTTTCAACATCCTTAAAAGTCATTTCAACGATCAAAAATCCGTCTAACAAATATAACTTCCTATCTCACTCAAAATGACGGTCTTAATCTTAATTTTTTGACTATAATTGCAAAAAAACTTGTACCAATATATAGTTTTGTAACCTGTTTAAACAAACCAATAAATCTAAATCCAATCCCAATGAGAAAAGTAGTTTACTCATTTCTAATCTTAGGAGCATTAATCCTTGCGGGCTGCAGTTTGCCCAAGATGGTAAAAATGGCTAAGGAACAAAACCTAACGGTTACTCCAAACCCGCTGGAAGTTCACAAAGACACAGTGTCTTACGAAATGGCCGTCAATCTTCCCGTAAAAATGTTAAAGAAAGGTACTGTTTATACCGTGAACAGTTTCTACAAATACGGTGAAAGTGAATTAGCTCTTGATCCAATTCCGTTCAAAGCAGAAGATTATCCAAATAGTTCATCCGAGCAACCACGTGTAACGAAGAGTTTCTCTTTCGCTTACCAACCAGCCATGAAAAGTGGTAAGGTAGAAGTAGAAGGTGTGGCATCTAAAGGAACTAAAGTAAAGAAGACTGAGCGTCTTCCAGTTGCAACTGGAATTATCACTACTTCTAAACTTGTTAAGCCAGTATACTTCGCTGCCTTTGCAGCACACAGCTATAACAATCAGGAAGAATTAGTTCCGGTTGTTATTCCTGATTTCATCTTTGAACAAGGTCGTTCTGTTTTAAGGCCTACTGAAATTAAGAGTAAAAAAGGGAAGGAATTAGATGCTTTTATTGCTTCTAAAAATGCTACCCGCACAGTAACTATTACAGGTACTCACTCACCAGAAGGTGCTGAGAGAATCAACGGTAAGTTATCTCCTGAACGTGCTGCTGCGATTGAGAAATTCTACCGCGCAGAAATGAAGAAGTATGACTACAAAGGTAAAGCCGACTCTATCAACTTTATCTTGAAGCCAGTAATTCAAGATTGGACAGGTTTCAAAACAGAGTTAGATGCTTACGCAGGAATTTCTTCTGAAGAAAAAGCTGAATATTTAAACATCATAAACGCTGGTGGTTCTTTCGAAGATCAGGAGAAACAAATGAAGAAATTGAAGACTTACAAGAAAGTTTTCAAAGATGTTTATCCTAAGTTAAGAACTGCAAAAACTGAAATCCTTGTCGTAAAAGATAAGAAGACAGATGCTGAGATTTCTGTTTTAGCAAAGCAAATCACTCAAGGTTCTGTTAACGCTGATACACTTTCATTCGATGAATTGATGTATGCTGCAACGCTTACTCCTTCATTGGAAGAAAAAGCCGCTATCTACGAAGCGTCTACTAAAAAAGGTACAAACTGGGCTGCGCATAACAACTTAGGCGCAACCTATATTGCTCAAGCAATTGAAAACTCAAGCAACGCTGCAGGTTTAGCGGATAAAGCTCTTGCTCAACTTGAGATTGCCGCGAAACTTAACGATGCTCCTGAAGTTCAGGCTAACTTAGCATCTGTTCAGGCGCTTAAAGGAAATGCTTATGCATCATACAATCATGCAAGCAAAGCACTTAGCGCTGGTCTTCAAGGTGATAATGCTGCTGGTGTAAAAGGTGTAAAAGGCGCTGCTGAAATCGTAAAAGCTCTTTACGCTGATGCAGTTAGCTCAGAATCTTCTGCCGCGGATAACGCTGATAACCTTTTCAACAAAGGCTTAGCACAAGTATTGAACAAAGACTACCAAAATGCTTTAACTTCATTTGGAGAAGCCACTAGTAAAAACAGCAACTTAGCCATTGCACATTATGGAGCTGCGGTAGCTTCTGCAAGATTAGGCAACGCTGACGGTGTTGTTAGTCACCTTACTGAAGCTGTGAAAATTGATCCGTCATTGAAGGAAGCAGCTTTGAATGATCTTGAATTCGCAAAAGTTGCTACTTCTGATGCTTTCAGAAACGCATTGAAATAATTATTCTCATTGGATTGAAAAGCCCTGGCTGGTAGCCGGGGCTTTTTTGTTTGTACTCAGTCAAGAAAAATGCTGCTAATATTTTTATACTGTTAATCCTGACCCTATTTTTACAAACTTTCTGAAAACAGACTATGAGAGAAATTCAATTTAGAGAGGCTTTGCGTGAGGCCATGAATGAAGAAATGCGCAGGGATGCCAGCATAATACTATTGGGTGAGGAAGTTGCCGAATACAATGGCGCTTATAAGGTAAGCCAGGGTATGCTGGATGAATTTGGCCCGGAAAGAGTATTGGACACCCCTATTGCCGAACTTGGATTTGCTGGAATTGGTGTAGGTGCTGCGATGAACGGACTTCGGCCAATCGTTGAGTTCATGACTTTCAATTTCTCCCTGGTTGCCATTGATCAAATTATCAACGGTGCTGCTAAAATACTTTCAATGTCTGGTGGTCAATACAGTGCGCCAATGGTGTTCCGTGGCCCAACAGGCAACGCGGGTCAGTTAGGAGCTCAACACTCACAAAACTTTGAAAACTGGTATGCGAACTGCCCTGGATTAAAGGTAGTTGTCCCCTCTAATCCATACGATGCAAAAGGGCTCCTAAAGGCCTCTATTCGCGATAATGATCCTGTTATATTCATGGAATCAGAAGTGATGTATGGTGATAAAATGGAGGTTCCTACTGAAGAATATATTATCCCGTTAGGACTAGCGGATATTAAGAGAGCTGGTACAGACGTAACCATTGTATCCTTTGGGAAAATTATGAAAGTAGCGCTTGCCGCTGCTGCTGAACTTGAGAAAGAAGGCATCTCTGTAGAGGTAATTGATCTTCGCACAGTAAGACCAATTGATTATGCTACAGTTGTTGAATCTGTGAAGAAAACCAATCGCTTAGTGATTGTCGAGGAGGCTTGGCCTCTATCGTCTATTGCGACTGAAATTACTTATCATGTTCAAAAACATGCATTCGATTATTTAGATGCTCCAATACACCGCATTAATAACTTTGACGCACCACTTCCATATGCTGCTTCATTAATTGAGGTTATTCTGCCAAATGTAGAAAAAACAGTAAAGGCCGTGAAGGCAGTTATGTATCGATAGAGTTACCTATTTACCTAACCAAAGAAAAAGGCTGCTCTTGTGAGACAGCCTTTTTTATTTCTTCCGAAGAAGACACAAACTTACTGTGGCTTCTTATCCAACACGTTTGTGGTAAACTTAATTTGAGCTCCGTCTGCATTCACTGCATTTGAAACAATAGTTACTGTTTTGTCCTGACGTCCCATCTTACCAGCGCTGTTAAAAGCAATTGTTACTTCGCCTTTACCCCCTGGTTGAATTGGTTCTTTAGGCCAGCCCTTTGGTGTTGTGCAACCACAGGTTACCTGAACGTTGGTAATGATCAATGGCTCATTTCCAGTGTTGGTAAACTTAAAAGTCTCCTCTACTTTGTCACCTTGAAAAATGTCCCCAAAATCGTGGGCCTTCTTTTCAAAGGATATAACTGGCCCATTCACTTTTGTGCTGGCCTCTTGTGCAAATGCTGGCGCCATTAAACCCAACACAGCGATGAATACCAAAAATTTCTTCATACTTTATTTTTTTACAAATTTAATAACCTTCCTTCAACAATTCTGCCAGATTAACGAAATTTCTGACATACCAACCATTACTTTGACATAAGACCCAAAATACCCCAAAGCCAGTCCAAAATGGAGAAAGAGATTATCAATGTATACGGATCGCGTGTAAGGGTAAGAGTTTGTGGACTTTGCTGGAAGGATGACAAGCTGTTGATGGTGAAGCACCAGTCGCTGAAAGCAGGTGGCTTTTGGGCTCCTCCAGGAGGAGGAATCGATTTTAACCAAAGCATCCATGAGACATTAATTCGAGAATTTATCGAGGAAACAGGTCTTTCAGTAAGTCCAGGGGTGTTTCGCTTCGGATGTGAATTTATTCAAA
>JBDTTT010000027.1:0-50999 GCA_039930485.1 Chryseolinea sp. | reverse complement strand
AGGCAAGTTCATTAATGGCAGTGAGCGCACGGGATTGCCCTTGCGTAATCGAGTTCCATGCATCCTTTAAACGCACGTGTGCGCTGGTGTAATTATGCTTATGCATGTCAATATAAATACCATTGTCTCCCCAATCGGTTCCACCTCTGTAGGGTAGAATGGCTTCATCAGTAGAAATTTCCTGAAGTGCAAAATAATTCGTGTGTTGAAATAATCCTGGTAAAACCGCGTACGCTGGGGCTAATGTGCCGTCCGCTATTTCATCGGAAGTTGCTCCTCCGGTAAAGGATTCATCGAGCACCTCTTCTTCTAAATTGGTGCAACCCTCGATTATAAATATGCTGATGAACAGCATGAATAACATTATCTTCTTTTTCATATTCCTACTCAATTAAAATGAAACATTTAATCCAAATACAAAGGTCCTGGCTTTAGGATAGCTTTGATAATCGATACCATAGGAGGTAACACTATTAACAGTTCTGTTCGTATTCACTTCCGGATCATATCCGTCATAATGAGTAACGACAAATAAGTTCTGACCTGTTACCGATAACCGAAGGGAAGTAATCCAATCACCTATGCCTAAACTTTTTGGACTAAAATTGTAGCCAAGCGTAACGTTGTTTAACCGAAGAAAGGCACCGTCTTTAAGATATCGTGTGGAAACTGAGGCTGGGTTTGATATGGATTCATCAGGAAATTCGACAGCAGCAGATGTTGTGTTAAGCGATTTTGCAAGACGTGCCTTGTAGAAATTGGCGTTGGCGGTATTGTCGTAAATTTTATTACCGGATATTCCATTAAAATTAAAGGTCAGATCAAATCCTTTGTATCCAACATTTCCATAGAAATTATATAGGGTTGTTGGTAATGCAGTACCTGCGGCTATTCTATCCGCGTCTGTGTCAAGTCCATCCGGATTTGCATCCCTGAACTTACTCATTCCATTTTCATCAATACCAATAAAGTCTTTCATGTAAAATGTACCGATGGGTTCACCATTCACATAGCCGTTAATACTAGCCGATGTTAAGCCAGACCCGGTAGCATTTCCTGTTGTGAGCAAAGTAAAGGGAGAATCTTGAACTTTATTCTTGATGAACGTTATGTTACCGCCAATACCATATTTAAAATCACCAAGGGATTTAAAGCGATAGTCTAATGCAAGTTCTAATCCCTTGTTAATAATTTTCATATCCGGCACATTAATGAAATATTGACTAACAGGTTGAATAGGATCAGCGGGTGTAACAACTAACAATACATTGCTTGATACCTTGTTGAAATAATCCACCGTTCCTGATAAAGCTCCATCAAGAAAAGCAAAGTCAAGACCAATATCAGTTTGAGTAGACACCTCCCATTGAAGATTCGGGTTAGCAAGCCGGGCATATGTAATACCAGCAGGATAATTAGCTGTATTGTCAAGCGGATAACTTGTAGATCCACTTACAGAGGAAACAAATCTTGCCTGTGTGTTTTTTCCAGGAAACTCTGAATTACCGGTTTGTCCCCAGCCTGCGCGTAACTTCAAATTGCTAATGGGCAACGATTGCATAAAATCCTCTTCGGAGATTCTCCAACCAAGAGAAAATGAAGGGAATGTTCCGTACTTATTGTTAGCTCCAAACTTTGATGATCCATCCGCACGAACAGTAGCGGTGATCAAATACCGATCTTTAAATCCATAGTTTACTCTGCCAAAAAAGGATTGGAGTTTATCGATCCGAGCGAATCCAGATGGGGCATTGTCAGTTAAATCAAGTTCTTGTCCGGCTCCCGGTGTATAGCGTGGTTCCAGGCCGTTGTCTGGAAATTTGTCAATGCTCCAATGGCGTTCCTGAACAAATATTTTTTGATAGGAGTGCCCGGCTAAAATAGTAAAGTTATGCGGTCCTTTATTTGCGGTGTAGGTGATATAATTTTCAATAAGTGAATTCTTATTATTCAAGAAATAGGAATCCAGATCTCCGTTTTGTTGAGGAGTTGTGCTGGGACGTGACTGAATATCCTGATCGGAACTGGAGTTATCAACTCCAAAATTCAATTTATAGGTAAGACCTTTTATAATCTCAAAAGAAGGAGAAATGTTTCCAATGATACGTGTGGTGTTGGTAATATCATCGTAAAGCTTGAGTTGTGTAAGGGGATTGATTGCATCTGGAAAAATGGACAGCTCTCCATTTGCATCATACGCTGGATAGGTAGGATTCAAACTTAATACACTTCCTAAAACTCCTTCGATAGGAGGTCTCTCACTTACTACGTTTGTCGCGTTAAGGTTTAGATCAATGCTCAATCGATCGTTCAATAATTTTTGGTTTATGTTTATTCGACCTGTGTATCTTTTGAGATCGCTATTTTTAAGAATACCTTCCTGATCTTGCAATCCTAAAGATGCATAGTAAGTCATCTTATCCGCACCCCCACTAATGCCAAGATTGTAATTCTTAGTAAAAGCCGTACGTGTTATTTCTTTTTGCCAGTCCGTGTTGCCCCCTAGATCAGTTAATACACCACCCACTTCTACAACTTTTGCACGAAATTCATCCGCACTATAAACCGGTATCTCTCTAGCCATTTTAGATACTCCCAGGTTTGAGGAGAAGTTAACACTTGCTTTTCCTGATTTACCCTTTTTAGTTGTGATAATAACGACACCGTTGGCTCCACGAGCACCATAAATTGCAGTGGCTGAAGCATCCTTCAGAACATCCATGGATTCAATATCTTGGGGATTTAGAAAGTTTAATGGATTCGTAGCTCCGCCCGTACTGGAATTATCCAATATCATACCGTCTACAACAAACAAAGGTGAAGTGCCAGAACGTACACTACCCTGACCACGAATGGAAATCGACTGAGAGCTTCCGGGCTCACCACTAGCCGATGTTACATTTACACCCGCTACTTTACCTTGCAATAATTGTTCCGGTGAGTTGATGACGCCTTTATTGAACTCGTCACTTTTTACAGATGAAACCGCACCCGTAATGTCTTTCTTTTCTTGTGTACCATAACCTACCACAACTACTTCAGAAAGTGATTGAGAATCAAATTGAAGTTGAATACCAATTTCTGTCTGGGTTCCTACTCTTGCTTCCTGAGTTATCGTTCCAACAAAACTAAAAACCAATGTTGCTTCACCGGATGATACTGATATTGAATATTTCCCATCAGAGTCGGTTACGGTTCCATTCGTTGTGCCTTTCTCTAAAACGTTAACACCTGGAAGGGACATGCCATCTTGATCCGTTACTTTTCCAGTTATGGTGTGAGCTTGAATAAATTCTGCAGAGAATTTAACAGGAGCCGTCAGATTTCTGGCTGTTACACATTGAGGAATGCCCCCCAGCAGTAAGACCAGTGCCGCTAAAATAAATTGAAAACACGTGTGTGTTCCCAATTTTCTTTTTACGAAGTACATGTAGTTTTTTTTCATACGCATCAGTTTAAATTGAGTTTTTGGACTTAAGATTTATGGTTTATTCAAATTCTAATTTTGGTGCAAGTTTCTCCATTTAATAAAGCCTTAAACGACTGTATGTATTATCGTTTTATTATCAAATTTTTTATTCAATCGAGTGAGTATTTCAATTTGTTATCGTTTTGTTTCCATTTGAATTCACTCTTTTTTTACTACCAGAAAATAGTATAAAGGGCAGTGAGTATCCCCAGTATAATAATGGAGTAAATAGTAAAGGCTGGTGTTACATTAAACATTTTCTTATCGACCTGTACTTCATTTACTTCTTCTGATTTCATTAAGCTCATTGCAATCATTACTACTAAAATGAAAATGAACGTGATCGACATCCGATCGAGAAATGGATAGTCCGGAAATTTTCCGTTCGTTAAAACGGGAAGAAATTTTAAGATCGTGGAAACTGGGATGGTTAATAGAGCACCTGCCATAGCTGCGGCTGAAGTGGTGCGCTTCCAGAAAATTCCCAATAAGAATATTGCTAATACTCCCGGTGAAATAAATCCGACATATTCCTGAATGAATTGATAGGCTTGATCCAATGTCGTTAAGGCTGGCGCTACAAGACTGGCCAGCACCATGGAGACAATAACAGCCCATCTTCCAGTGCGCACGATATTCGTTTCACTGGCATTCTTATTTATATACTTCTTATAAATATCAAGTGAAAAGATGGTGGAGATGCTATTTGCTTTACCCGCTAGTGACGCGACTACAGCGGCAGTTAGTGCAGCAAAGGCAACACCCTTTAATCCTACTGGCAACAAATTCATTAGAGTGGGATAAGCATGATCGGGTTTTAAAACACCAAATTCATTCACCATTTCTTGTTGAAACATACCTTGTTCGTGCAATACATACATGGCAATGCCTGGCAAAACTGCGATGACAGGAATTAATAATTTTAAGAATGCTGCAAAGAGAATTCCACTGCGAGCCGTTTTTAAATCGGCTCCTAAAGTGCGTTGAACAATGTATTGATTACATCCCCAGTAGCTGAGATTATTTATCCACATGCCACCGATGAGGACGGATAAACCGGGAAGATCTTTATAGTACGCATGATCCTTATCGAAGATCATGTGAAAATGCGTATCTGCTTTTTCGCGGAGTATGGAAAGTCCTTTTAATACATCACTGCCATATCCAAACTTCTCAGAGACCAATGTTAGTGATAGGTATGCTGTCACCAATCCACCTAATATTAAAACCGCTACTTGAATAACATCGGTATAACCGATCACTTTCATTCCCCCCAGTGTAACGATAACAGCAAAAAAACTAAGCCCCACAACACACCAACCAAAACTTATTGTTGAGATAGAGTTGATGGCAATGGCACCGAGGTAGATAATCGAAGTTAGGTTAACAAAGATGTACACTAACAACCAAAATACTGTCATCACTGTGCTGACTCCATTACTATACCGCTTCGCTAAGAACTGCGGCATAGTATAAATTTTATTCTTGAGATAAACCGGAATAATAAAGACGGCAACAATAATTAATGTGGCTGCCGCCATCCACTCGTAGGTTGAAATGGCCAGACCCAATGCGAAGCCTGAGCCAGACATGCCGATAAAATGCTCTGCAGAAATATTGGATGCAATTAAAGATGCACCAATGGCCCACCAGGTTAGGGATCCTTCTGCAAGAAAAAAATCGTTTGAGTTGGGCGTTGTACTTTTTTTCTTTTGATAAATGTAGTAACCGTACGCAGAGACCAACACGAAGTATAATATGAAAACGAAATAATCCGCTGCGTAAAGTTTATGCATCTATTTCTTATTTTATTTTGAAAATGCAATCCATCGCTCAATGATTAAATGCATCATTAAGCTTAATCAAAACCTAAACTCTCTAACGCTTGTTAGAATTTTAATGTAGAAGGAAGATGTTTTGCTACCAAATCTTCATAATAAGGACGGAGTACCTTCCAATCAGGTGGATACGGATTTTTAGAGTATAAATCGTACGGATTAAAAAGCTTCACTGCTTCAAACATTTTGCGATCATGATCATCCATCAAATGATCATAAGCATGCTCACGATGTTGTGCATAAAAGGAATGATAGCGTAACATGTAGAGACCTTCGTCCGGAATGCGATCCTTCATCATGTGATACACATATTCATCATGTCCCCAGGACATTGTTACATTTCGCAAGCCACAGTTTGGTGCGTAAACTCCATACTTTGTGTTGTAGTCTGGATTGGTGCTATCCGGATTTTTAGTGAAGAATTCCGGATACACAATTTTATCAGAATGCGCACATCCAACAGGGAATGTATCACCCACTACGGCCCACTGAGGTTCTCCGAATAAACAGAGCACTTTGCCCATGTCGTGCATCAGTCCCACCAGCACCATCCAATCCGGATGCCCGTCTCTGCGTATGGCTTCTGAGGTTTGAAGAAGATGTTGCCATTGATCCAGGCTTGTATCAGGATCCGAATCATCAACCAATTCATTTAAAAAATTAAAGGCTTCCCAAATGGGCATTTCCTTTTTATTGAAGGCGAGAAATTCTTCTCGCTTCTTCATCACAAAATCATACGTTTGATAGGTGTGGTTGAGGCGATAGAATTCGCGCACCGTATCACCTTCGGGTTTATCGTAGTTGCGATACTCTTCGGTAGACTTTTCTTTTGCAATGTTTTCAGGATCGGGGTATCTTCGCAACACATCCTCTTCCCATTCGTCCAGATTTTTTAAAGGGCCTGATTCTGTTTGATTTTTCATGATTATTGGAATCTTAAATTTCTCGTCTACCAACTTGGCAAATATTATGGCTTGTGTTACTATTAAATTTCTTTTTATTTACGAAACCGTTTTCGTGTACATCACCCTAATCGCGCGATTTTAATCGTAACCATGAGTATAACCATTCGAAAAATTGCGAAGGATTTGCAGCTCGCGGTATCAACCGTTTCGAAAGCATTGAGTGATAGTTATGAGATTAGTGCAGAAACAAAAAGAAGAGTTTTAGAGTACGCAGAGAAAATAGATTATGTACCCAATCTATATGCAAGTACTTTGAAACAACGGAAGTCCAACAACATTGCGGTAGTAATTCCGGAAGTGGCCGATAGTTTTTTTTCTGCTGTTATTAATGGCATTGAGTCTGTGGCTCAAACCAAAGGATATCATGTTATCGTTTACCTCACGCATGAAGATTTAAAAAAAGAAGAATCTATCCTTCGTGATTTTCGTGGAGGTCGTGTGGATGGTGTATTAATTTCTGTATCAGGAGGAGCAAAACGAAATAGTCCGATTCACGATTTAAGTGCCAAGAAATTTCCACTGGTCTTTTTTGATCGCGCATGCGAAGAAGTTGAGGCAGCCAAAGTTCTTACGAATGATTATGAATCGGGATATAAAGCGACTCAACACCTCATTGAGAAAGGATGCAAGAAAATAGCCTTCCTTGCTACGGCTGAAGATCTTGAGATTATCAACTTGCGCAGAAAGGGTTATGAAGATGCGCTTCGCGATCATCGACTTAAATCCCGCAGGGAATTTATTCTTCGTTGTAGTAATAGTGAAGAGGACAGTTATTCACTGATTCATAAAATGCTTTGTAAGAAAGACCGGCCGGATGGTATTGTAGGGTCTATTGAAAAACTAACTACGCTGACCTATGCCATTTGCCATGATCTTAAACTGAAGATACCACGCGATGTTAAAATTATAGGATTCTCCAATCTGCCTTTTGCGTCTCTATTAAACCCGTCTCTGACCACCATTACTCAACCTGCTTTTGAGATGGGACGCACGGCAACTATTCTGTTATTTAACATATTGGAAAACAAAAAAGGAGAGGTGCCAAACCAACGAATTATTTTACCATCCTCCTTGATGGAGCGATCTTCAACGAAATGATGGATTATCTCCAATGGAGCTCGCTTTTGAGGTTTAAAAGGCACTTACCAGATTGGTTAAGCAATATTATTTGAGAAAAATTCAGGCAGGTTTTGAAAGTTTAGCCACAAGTCATTAATATTGCACTCCCAATTTTAACATTCCCCCTTAGCTCAGCTGGTTAGAGCATCTGACTGTTAATCAGAGGGTCTCTGGTTCAAGTCCAGAAGGGGGAGCAAGAGCCGCAGACGCGGCTCTTTTTTTTGACTTTTCCCCTCGAAATGAGTTTCAAGAGTTTTGGATTCCAATCTGCTGATGATCTAAAACCGTTTCATTCAAACACCGTTAGAAAAGCAAATTTCAATTCGGTATGAAACACCTCTTTACTGTCCTGATTATTACTTATTCTCTTTCATCTTTTGCTCAACAACCTTCAGTCGTTGAACCTCTTCGTATTTCGGATGGAGGTGTCTTTGGGTTTACATTATCAAATGATGGGAAGGAAGCGTTCTGGGTAAAGTCGTATGGAGGAAGAGATACGTTGGTTATTATGTGTTCGTACAAAAGGAATGAGGTATGGCAAAAGCCAGCACCGGCATCTTTCTCTGGTCATGCAGGTGAGTGGAAAGATATTGATCCTGTCTTTTCTCCAGATAATAAAATTCTACTCTTTCAGTCCAACAGACCTGTAGAAGGTAAGCCGAACAGAAAAGGATTCGATATATGGGCGGTGAAGAAAACAAAAACGGGATGGAGCGAGGCCTACCATCTTGGTGATTCGATTAACACTGATGCTTCAGAATCGTTTGCATCTATGACTAACAATGGAAATATTTATTTCATGAAAGAAAATCCGGATGGTGTGGGCTCATCTGATATTTATGTTTCAAAATATGTTAACAAGCAATATCAAAAACCAGTTAACATAGGTACTCCTATCAACACCAGTTTCAGAGAATCCAATCCCTACATTTCTTCAAATGAAGATTATATCATTTACTTTTCAAGTGACTCCGTTGGATTTGGTGATGTTGATCTGTTTATTAGTTTCAGAAAAAATAATCAATGGAGCAAACCGAAATCATTGGGTGCTCCAATCAATTCTGAAATAGGAGAATTTTGTCCTTTTGTTCATCAGAAACAAAAAAGAATTTACTTTTCAAGAACTATGCAAAAAAATGGAGGAAGGCGAGTTGAGGATATTTACTCTTTTCCTTTTGATGTAGAGAAGTATAGATAGGAATGCAAATACCTAATACTTCTCTTCTTCACTCGGAAAAGTCTTCGCCTTTACATCAGCAACATAATGACTTACAGCTTCTGTGATGATCGTGTGCAGATCAGCATAGTGTCTTAAAAACCTTGGCTTAAATTCTTTATTGATACCCAACATATCCTGCATTACCAATACTTGTCCATCTGCTTCCGGTCCTGCACCAATACCGATGGTTGGAATGGTAAGTGATTTTGAAACACGACTCGCCAACTCTGCTGGTATTTTTTCCAATACAATACCGAAGCATCCGCACGCTTCTAACAGTTTGGCGTCTTCCATTAACTTTTGTGCTTCAGCTTCTTCCTTTGCACGAACGGAATACGTTCCGAATTTATAAATGGATTGAGGTGTTAATCCTAAATGACCCATCAACGGAATACCTGCACTTAAAATCCGATCAACCGATTCTTTCACTTCACTACCACCTTCCAACTTCACAGCATGCGCACCCGATTCTTTCATAATGCGAATGGCTGAACGTAATGCTTCACTCGAATTGCCTTGATACGTTCCGAAAGGTAAATCCACCACAACCAATGCACGATTCACTGCGCGCACAACAGATGCCGCGTGATAGATCATTTGATCGAGTGTAATCGGTAATGTAGTTTCATGACCGGCCATTACATTCGAGGCAGAGTCACCCACTAAAATAATATCGACACCAGCACCATCAATAATTTTAGCCATACTGAAATCGTAGGCTGTAAGCATCGCGATTTTCTGTCCACGATTCTTCATCTCCTGCAACTGGTGGGTGGTGATCTTTTTCAAATCTTGTTTGTGAACAGACACGATGATTTCAGGTTTAAAGTTCAATTTTCGAGGTTCAAGGTTTCAGTCTAACAAAACTATGAACTGGTCACTATCGACTACAACTACTTCAGATAAATAGCATTTTCTTTTCCAAGCACAACCTCAACATGATCTTTGATAGTTGTTGAAAGTTCATAGCCTGTATATTGTGGGTAGATTGGAAACAGCGTGTGACTTCGATTCACCAATACCGCTGTCTCAATTTTTTTTACTTCAATATCGAGAAAAGGTTTGAGGCCGTAGGCAAATGTGCGTCCCGTATTTAATACATCATCAACCAGAATGATGCATTTCTTTTTGAGATCTTTAATATCACAATCAAGCGTTACATCACTTTGTTGTGGAGCAAATTTATCGAGGCTCACCTTCACCAACTTGACCTGAAGAGGAGAAATGTTCTCAACTTCTTTCGCTAATAATTTAGCAAGTATGTAACCTTGTCCGTCAATGCCGGCTAATACAACACCTTTCTCTTTAAAGTTGTGCTCGAAAATCTCGAACGCCATTCTGCGAATCTTTTGCTTCACCTGAGCGCCTTCAAGAATCAACGTTTTTTCTGCAACCATAGTAGTTTCTAAGTACGAGGTATGAATTATACCCGCCTACCGGCAGGCAGGCGAAGTACGAATATGTGATGAACTTAAACTGGTAAAGGCAATGATTTGCTGTCTTTGAAAGTAGACAGAATCACCATGGACTGAAGACTATCCACAACTTCGATATTCGAAACATGATCGAGCATCAATTGCTGGTAAGCAGAAATATCAGCCGATACCACTTTCAAAATAAAATCGCCAGCACCAGTGATGTGATGACATTCTACCACTTCATTAATCTTATTAATAGCAGCGATAAATTTATTGATGTTGTCTTTGTTGTGTCCTTTTAATGTAACCATTACGAAAGTACTCACGCCAATACCAACGGTCGAAGGATCAATAACGGCATGGTAACTTTTTATCACACCAGAACCTTCCAGTTTATTCACGCGCTCTAACGTTGGGGCAGGCGATAACCCAATTTCTTTTGCTAATTGGGCATTGGTGATATTTGAGTTGGCTTGGAGGATTTCCAGGATCTTGCGGTCTGTGTTGTCAAGCTTTATGTTTGGCTTCATAATGAGTAAGGTTTTTCCAAATAAAATTTGGTCAAAAATAAGAAAATAGCATTAGTTGATGGTATCTCTTGCGAAATTAATTGCAGAAAATTGGGCAATTCTTATTTCAGGAATAGTAATTCTGAATTCAGAATCCGCTTAATACCGTCTTCGAGGGATATCAAATCCTTTTTCAGAATATTCATCATCTTGGAGGCATCTGGCTGTCTGCGAGTCATATCGCCTTCTTTTAAAGGAGGCAAAAACTCGATTTTAGATTTCGATCCGGTAAGGCTGATAATGATTTCTGCCAATTGAAGGATGGTGTAGTTCTTATCATTTCCAATATTAATCACATCGTTTACCATCAGGTTATCCTCCAAAATCCGAAGGATGCAATTTGTATTGTCCTCAATGTAACAGAAAGTACGAGTCTGACTTCCGTTGCCATAAATAGTAATGGGCTGATGACTCAAGGCTGATTTTAAAAACTTCGAAATAACGAAGTCGGTGCTTTGTTTAGGGCCATACGTGTTGAAGAACCTGAAAATAGTATAGTCTAACCCAAACTCTTTTTGGTATGATCTACAGAAAGATTCACCCACATTCTTCACCACCGCATAAGGTAATCGTGAATTGAGGGGTGTGGTTTCTTCATGTTGTGGAAGTTCTACGGGCTCTCCATATACCTCTGACGAACTGGAGAAGAAGATCCGTTTCACACCCGTGTTCTTACTCAAACTCAAGACATTCTTTATACCTTCTAAATCATCCAGCACCATGATTGGATTTTCGATTGTGCGCTTTACACCAACCACAGCAGCATAATGAAACACATAGTCGAACTGAAAGCTGGTCATAATGGCTGCGATGTCATCGTAATTATTCACATCGCATTTAATGAACTTGCTATTGGGGTGGTTTGATACTTTCCGGATATCACCTGTGAGTAGATTATCAACTGAAACGACAAAGTATTTGCCTTGTTCCAGAAATTTATCGGCTAGCGAACTGCCTACGAAACCGGCACCTCCTGTAATCAGAACCTTAATCATCTATGTTGCTTTAAAAGTGTAAATGTACGAAGACAAAGATTAGTTTTTGACTTACAACAATGCGGTCTTTGTCGCATTATTCAGAGATTGTCATCATAAACTTCACGGTAAACCTTCTCAGCAATATCGAAGCTTCTGTATTGTTTAGCGATACTTCTGATTTTATCCCGAAGCCCTGACTGTTTTCGAAGTGTATCAATTTTTAAAACGGCATCCAGATGAGCATCCTTACTAAAAGTTTTGATCACCGCTCCAATGTTGTTTGACTCGATAATATCCGAGTCATCCGAAATGTTCTCTGAAATAACTACAGGCAAACCGAGCGCCCAATATTCTCCATCTTTAATGGGTGTGCAATACCGTTTTGTTGGAATTGGTTTTACAGGTGTTATGGCAAAATCGGCAAGACCCATGTAGCGCGGAACTTTGTTGTGGGGAACAAACTTCATCACAATGCAATTCATATCCACACCTGCTTCATGGCAGTATTCTGTTATCTCTTCGCGAGAATGATTGGTGAGAATGAGAAATCGAAATGCATCTCCCCAGTGATCGGAGGCAACTTTTATGAAATCAAAAATTTCATCTTCCAGATAGATGCCACCAAACTTACCGGCATAAACGCAAACAATTTTATTTTCGAGCGCGAGTTGATGACGGAGTTGTTGATCATTCACTACGTTTTCATTGAACAAGCTAAGGTCAACGCAGGCGGGTTTAACAAAAAAATGTGGGATATCAACATGATACTTGCGCGCTGCATATTCTTTCATGCCTTGTGTTGCGGAAATAATGTATGCTGCACGTTGCGTTTGTTTCTTCTCTAGCCAAAAAAGTAATTTGAAAGCAAGGCTCGCTCTTTTCCATGTTCCGTTCTCAACCATCGCCTCTGCATGTGGTTCATAACTATCCAGTACTAATTTTTTATTTAACAATACAGATAGAAAGTATCCAATGGCCCCTGGAGGAGTACACCAACAATGAATCGTAGAAATTTTTCTTTGAATGATGAGCGTACACAATTTTAAAGAAATTCCTATCCATAGTATAAATGCAGCAATACCAAAGGGTTTATAGGCAAACGGTAACCAGTGTATGCCTTCCTGCTCCAGTTTTTCTGCAATCTCTTCACGTTTTGGTTTTTCAAGTACACTTTGATCTTTTTCAAGAGTGAGTAAATGGATGGAGCTGCCAGTAGGTAAGTTCTTTTTAATAATGCGTACATAGGGCAAGGTATACGTTTGGATCAGCGCGTCCGGATAACTCCAATAGGTTAAGATTAAAATGTTCTTCATAAAAAATTATAATCCTGCCATTAATTTTAGAATGACCAAGAATCGCTTTCGGAATAGTTCATTACTATTTTCAGAAATACCTTCCTTCAAATATTTCCATACCATTTTCTTTGGCGCATTAGACATAGCAAGATGTAATGCCACATAAGTCTTTACACTAGCCGTAGTTTTTCGAAGGTCACGACCATATGCTTGCTGATTATTTTTATCATTTGATACATATTGTATAAACCTTTCTGCTTTCAGAATCAGCTTATCAAAATTGTTTTCCAATACACTACGTTGATCGTGCTGTATGATGGCAGAGGTAATGGTATTGCAAGCAATGATGGTATGTTTCGCTCCGATTCTTATCCACAGTTCCCAATCTTCCAGTCCCGACAGTTTTCGATCTACATTGAATAAATTTGCGCGCATTATATCCTGCCTCACAAAGACACCCATGCAACTTAAGGGATTTCCGCTGATGATGTCCTGGTTTATTGATTTTAAAGTATCTAGCTTTTTCAACACAATCCCTTCTGAATTAATAATCTGATATGCTAAATGAAAAACATCAGGAGATTTGTGAGTCGAAAGAAAATCAAAGGCAGTTGATAAGTGATGAGAATACAAAATATCATCAGAATCCAGAAAGGTAATGTAATTGCCTTTTGCAATTTGGATTCCCGCGTTACGTGCTGCTCCGCGCTCTGCATTATCTTTCTTATGATATTTGATTCTTTCATCTGAAGTATTTCGCACAATCGCCTCCGTACCATCTGTACTTCCATCGTCAACAACAACAATTTCAAAATCAGAAAAATGTTGAGCTAAAACAGAGTTAATTGTTTTTTGAATAAAATCTGCGCGATTGTAAGTTGGGATTACGACAGAAAAAAAAGGATTACGCGTCATACAATTTCTTCAGAGAATTCAGCATCGAGTCCAATCCGAACTTCGAAAATACATCTTGTCGTCCATTTTTAATAAGGTGATTTCTTAATTCTGGATTTCCCCATAGGTTAATCATGGCTTTATAGATGCTGTCACTGTTTTGAAAATCAACGAGCAGTGCGTTTTTTTCATTCTGAATAAATTCAGCGCCAATGCCCGATGGTGTAAAGATAGAAGGTATGCCAGCAGCCAATGCTTCGCAATAGGTTTGCCCGAAAGCTTCGCACAGGGAATCCACTGGTGTGTGTACATACATATCAAAAACAGGATACAATGCAGTCACATCCTCTTCAAAGGGAATGAGAACAATATGATTTTTTTGAACGTCACTCAATAATTTCAAAAGTGTTTCATGATATGGACCAGAAGCATTTGCTAACACTAAAGTTGCTGTTGGATATTGTTCTAAAAATTTCTTGAATGCCGGAATAATGAATTGAATTCCCTTCCATTCAATATGTCGTGCGATCACTCCAACAATTGGACGATCAGCGGGGATATTCCATTTGGCTTTTATTGAATCAACTCGTATAGCAGGAACTTCGGCAAACAAATTCAAATCAAAGCCGTGCGGTATTTTAATAATCTTCGATGCGGATGCATTTTCCAGTTGATGTAATGTAACATCTGTTGCCTGGCTAATTGAAATAATATGCGTTGCCAGTTTATTACTCCACAAATCAAATTTTACACCTTGAGGATGATAGACATGATGATAGTTACTGTTGTGCCTCGTATAGATTCGTTTTCGTATGCCGGCAAACCAGGCGGCTGTGAGTCCGATGAGTTGAGCATCCAGTAAATGTGCGTGAACAATTTGGGGGCGTTTGAAAAGTAGGAAGAAAAATGTTTTTAAAAAGGCAGGTATGAAATCTTTTTTATTCCGGTAGGTAATCCTTTTCACATTGATCTGATGGTGGATCAAAAAATCTTCCAGTAAAGAACCTGAAGGATTGAGTAGAATGAAGGTGAACTTTATATCCTTTCTAAGACCGGATACAATCCACTCGAAAGCGAGTGATTTGTGAATATGCGAAACAATATAGACTACATGTTTCTTCGCCATTTCTTCATTGAGCTATAATATCGAAATGACAATGCGAGAAATTGTAGCTCGATGTTACGGCTGCATTGGTTTCAGCGTGACGAATGGAAGAGTATCCACAAGCTTCCAGAAAAGAAACAAGGTCTTTAGCTGAATCGTGTTGATCGTTCAGATTATCATCGTCTACTTCAATGAATAATGTGGGCTTATGTTTTTGCAATATATTTTTGGCACCTCGTAACACTTTCAGCTCATACCCTTCAACATCCAGTTTCATCAGATTGATAGCAGATAGGGAAGAAACTTCGGTAACATCATCCAGCCGCTTAATGTGAACATTAACAGCGCCAGCACTGCCCTGAGGTGCGATTCGGTTTCCGCCTCGGTTTTCAGGTGTCCTCACTTCCATCATAACCTCAGCAGAAGTTTCTCCCAGACCAAAGGGAAGAACCATAAGATTGGGTAAAGTGTTACGAGCGATATTCGCTTTGCAAACACTGTAGTTAAATGGATCGGGTTCAAAACCGATTACAGTTCCCGTTGCGCTTAGTTGTGCAAAATTGAGAGCGGTCCATCCAATGTTTGCCCCGATATCTATCACCGTATTATTTTTTTTGCACAATGAAAACAGGTTGGCAATGCCTGTATCTAAAAAACCAAAGTACAAGTAATGCCCAATGTAATCGCTGATGTCGACCTGAAGAGTAAGCCCGTCACGTTGAACCTCGCGAAACGCTCCGGGCGAATATTGATATGGATTAGGAACAAGTTTGCTAAAGACATGATCGGGCAACTTACCATAGGTTAATGAAGCCAACGCACGTTCCAGCAAAGGAAATTTGAAAATACTGCGAACTACATTGAGTGCTTTTACTTTAGCCGAGATGTTCATGGTTGTCAGATCGAAGTATACCCTTTATAAATCCTGGCGGCCTGAATACTGGAAACCCATTTAAAATATAAAGGATCAAAAAAATTGTGGTTCGGGCAAATCTTTAAAAAAGTATGGAGCAAAGGATAGAAGAAGTTGATGCTGGAAAGCAAAAATCGTTTTGCAAATCCATAGCGAAGTTGAAGTTCTTTATACCCCAGATTCACTGCTACCTTGCGTGTCGCTGCTCTTCGTTCCTGATTATTAAGCCAGTTATCGAGCCCCAATCGATCCGATTCATTATGATCAACCACCACACGGCTGTCAATGTAAAACGCGAGTCCTGCTTTTTTTAGTTTGGTAGGGAAATCATAGTCTTCAAAGCCGGCATGTGGAAATTGTTCATCATAACCACCGGTCCGATTAAAATTCTTTCTTGAAATAGAAAGGTGAAAACTGGCAACCGATGAGGAGGTAAACAAAGTATTGTCTTGCCATGATGAATCATTGTACCAACCTTTAAAAGAAGTCATGCCATGTGTTAGTGCAAATCGCCCAAAATTACTTTTGGTTAGTAAATCCTGTAACACCAATGGATATCTCCAATCAACATTAAAGCAGCCCATTTCATGTTGACTGTGAAGAGCAATGATATGATCAATTGAATCTTTAGAGATGACAATGTCATTATCAAGGAACAAAAGCAGATCGCCACTTGAATTTTTTACACCGGCATTGCGGGCAGAAGCTACTCCAGCTTTGGGATTATTTATAAGCTTTATGTTTTTTGCACCCTCTGGAATAATGGGAGTTGATATCCTGGAATCGTTCACCACGATAATCTCTGCGTGCAAATGACGAATTGCATTTGCAGCAGCATTTAGGGTTTTATTAAAGATGTCATCTCGTTCTTTAGTCGGAATGATGATACTGAGCTGCATAATTTATTTCTTCAGTACAGCAAAAGCAAAGCGTCCAAAGGAATCCAAAGTAACGTCCTTCAATGTAAACTTCTCAAGGGCCATTCCTTTCAATTTTTTCAGCAGTGCATAGCGATAATCAGGCTTGTGAACATCATCCATAATGACTAGTCCATTTTGTTTAGCGGCTTGGAGCACCAAATCAACATATTGAATTCGAACCTCAACAAAATTCATATCGTGCAAAATGCAATCAAATCCAGATTCCTTTAAATCGATGAATTGTTGGAGGGTTACCATGTTGTCTGTATTGAGATCGTGCTGATTAAGGTAGTCTTTTGTTTTCTCCAGCCAGGCGACATCATCATCAACTGAATATACCTTCACTCCGGGTGTTTCTTTAGCATAAAGTCTGAAAATGAACGAACTTAAACCTGAACCCATGTCCAACAACTTGGTGTAGTGTTTTGTTTTGCAAAGGGTATACATAAAAGCGGCCAACTCAAGTGATGCTGCCATTTCGGGAGACGAAACGTTTTGCACATATTCAGTATAATATGGTTTTATTTTTTTTGAATTCTCTTCTAATTGCCTTGATGTGAGTTGGTTTAATGAGAGCGTTGTCTTGAATGTATCATAGCTCTGCACTCGAAACTGAAGAATGAGAAATTTTAGCCTGCGATTTATTCTTTCGATCATTGATGTGATTGGTTTTATTTTATCAGTCGAGCATAATGCCTTGAAAATTGTAATGATCTTGATTATTCCAACGCGAAAGACCTCTTCGATTCTTATCGGCTAATGTTATAAAAGAAAATTTTTGATGAAATGGCCCTTTGTTGAATGGATTCATAATGAAACCGGCCTTCTTAAAGGCTCGCTTTTGAATATCGAGCGTTGGCCCCCAAATATAAATGCAACGCTTTTTTGTGATCAAAAAAAGATGTTTTATTAAACTACCCATTACATTTAATTGGTAATTTGATGGGTTATAAAAATCAACCCAAACCAGAAGACATGATTTGGGTGTATCCAAATAATACACAGCTAAGCCAATAATGGCATTGTCTTTATGAATAGAGATTGCCTCATATTTCTTGTGCTTATTATCCATTACTTTCCATTTAAAAATGCGCGAATCCACATATTTCTCGATTGACGCTAGTGGTTCTTTACCTTTGAAGTATTCTTCAAAGTGAGGAGAGTTTATATCAACAGGGTGGCAGGATACTTCTGATGGAAATCGTGACGCTACAGAGAACGCTTTAAACACAAAGGAGTAACAAAACCAAAGACGATTAAAAAAAACGGTAGACCAGCCCAACTTCTTTACAAATCCTGAATAGGATGCGGGTGCTGGGAATCCTATCGCAAGGTAATTTGTATTCTCTTTGTCGAGATCCTTAAAGCATAACTTTGCCAGTTTTACAAAAAGTCCCATCCGTCTAAAATCAGGATGAGTCATTGTATCCATTGATTGGTAGATTTTTACGATTTCTCCATTTTCCCAGTACCATTCCGGAATTACTCCGTAAAAAGAGATTATTTTAGAATCACTAATAGCAACGTAGGCAAGCACCTCTCCACACGGATTATCAAAATATTTCCAGTTAAAGTAGTGTTGATCAACATCCATATTGAAACAAAGCTTCACCAATTGGGCGAGGGAATGCAGGTCACTATTTCTAGTCAGGCGCTGGTATTGAAATTCTAGCTCCATATTTTGAGAAGTGTGTTTCTAAGATCTACGACCAAAGGTAAATTTATCGCATAAGCAAGATTACTCAAATTTTCATTTCGAATCCCTATGCGTGGGTAGACTGACGAATGATTATGGTGTTTACTTAAGTGAGTTCGCTCCGTAGAGTAAAGATGAGTATGAAATTTTTTTGCAAGTGAGACGGTTCGAGTATCAAAGGTTCCGTCAAAACCAAATGGAATAGCGAAATGGTCAATAGTCTTACTGGTTATTTGTTTTAAGAATTCATTATTGATTACGATTTCTTCTTCAAGATCCTGATCAGTACAATTTGACAATAACTTATGATTGGTGGTGTGGCTACCAATTACACATTGATTGTCGATAAGAAATTTGATATCCGTTTCGGTTAGATAGGTTGGTTGAGAGGAGTATTTTTCGTCAAAGAAAATATCGTAGTTGCTCTTTAGTTTTTTCCTGGTTATCAATGCCTCACCAGGCGCCCGATTAAAATCTTCGTAACTCAAGTCAGTGAAAGCAAAGTGATCGTAAATTTTTTTTAAATATCCTGCATCGGCATTTTTATGCGCCATGAAAAGATTACTGCACCAAAGCCAATTGTTGACAACGGCATGCTTGTTTACAAACACGGTAAAAGGTGTGGAGGTTTTCTGTAGGATTGGAAATGCGTAGTCGCGAACGCTTTTAAATCCGTCATCAAAAACGATTGAAGCGCAGTTATCTTTATTAGAGTCGTCTTTTACAAGTTCAGCGAGTGATACAATGCGAAAATGCTTTTTCAGCCAATTGATTTGATTTTGAAAGACAGTAACTTCAGTGGAATATACAGGGTAATGCTGATGAGCATCAGCAGGAGATACATCGTGAAAAACAAATATGTACTTTAATCCCTTTTGCAGATCCAGCAATGGAAAGGATGAAAGAATAGCTTTGGTTATCGTTGAAGAAATGTAATTCATATTTCATCATTGAACTCGCCAGGTGACATCCTGAACAAAGAATTTATTGATCTGCTCATCCGGAAGAACCCCGGCTTTCGTGAACGGCATTTTTTCAACCATAAAGTTCATGCATTCGCGTCTTACGTCAAGATCAGTAATATTATCCCCGAAGTGGATGTCAACTGAATATGAGCCGTTAATTAGCGGAAGAGAATTAATGATAAAAGAAAAATCGCCCTCCTGAAGCGGACGTGAAGCAACATTTCCTACATAATGATTATTGTTTATGCCTAAAACCGGAGTGCCCTGACTATCTCTGAAAATAACACCCAACACCGGATAGGGTATTGCTTTTGGAGATGAGAAGTGAACTTTTATTTCAAGCAGGCAACCCATGTGAGCAAAGTCCGATAAACTTCCATTGCAATACAATTCTACTTTCTTGATAATCCGAGTTGTATCTGTCGGTCCATTGAATTCGACTGAGCCATTTTTAAATTCCGTACTTAAAAATGCCAGATCAAGATATTTGTTTACGACTTCATTGGTGTTTCCAATAAACTCTAGCGATCCTTTGTTTAGAAGAACACTTTTTTTACATAAGCTCTGCACAGCCGCCATATTGTGACTTACAAACAGAATGGTTCTTCCACTTCTGGTTACATCTTCCATTTTGCCCAGGCATTTCTTTTGGAATTGTGCATCGCCTACCGCGAGCACTTCATCAATAACCAATATCTCTGGTTCTAGAAATGCAGCTACAGCAAAGGCAAGGCGCAATTGCATACCGCTGGAATAGTGTTTCAATTGTGTGTCTAGAAATCTCTCTGTTCCGGCAAAGTCAACGATCTCATCAAACTTGGAATCGATCTCTTTTTTCTTCATGCCCAGAATAGAACCATTCAAATAAATATTTTCACGGCCTGTTAGTTCGGGATGAAAGCCAGTCCCCACCTCCAACAAACTTGCAATTCGCCCGCGACTAATAATCTTACCTGCACTAGGCGGTGTGATTTTCGAAAGTATTTTTAAGAGGGTTGATTTGCCTGCACCATTTTTTCCGATGATACCAATTGATTCACCCGGCATTACATTGAAATTAATATCCTTCAATGCCCAGAAATCTTCGCGTGTTTGCTTCGATTTAAATTTTACAATATCAGATAGTTTATCGCGAAGACTTAAATAGGGGGAGCCTTCATGACTTATGCTGAACTTCTTGGATACGGACTGGATCTCTAAAATCGGTTTCATATCACGCTAAGTCGGCAAAGTACATTTCGGTTTTTCTGAAATAGGTCAACCCAATAAAGAAAAATAAAACACCAGAAGAGAGGCTAATCCAAACAAGAGACGGATCAGACAGTTGCTGCATCATAGGTAATCTGAATAAGGTAATGGCTGCATACATGGGGTTAATGGCCAATACATATTTTACCCACACCTGCGAGACCATTGAAACGGGATAGATGACAGGTGTAACGAACAAGAGAGCTTGCACCATAAAGGGAATCACATACCGGAAGTCCCGGTACTTTACATTGAGGGCAGCCAGCAGACATCCGGGTCCGAAAGTGCTTATAATGGTGATGATCAAACCCAATGGCCAAAAAAGAAATGCCTGTCCAATATTTACCGGTTGATGAAAAGCAAGAAGCAGTACGATAAAAACGAGAAAGGCAATAAAGAAATCAAACACGGCCACGAAGATGGATGATACTGGAATAATTAATCTTGGAAAATAAATTTTCTTAATGATTTGAGCATTGCTCACCATGCTGTTTCCTGCGTTGGTAACTCCAGAAGAAAAGACAGTCCATAGGATTAGGCCTGAAAAAGCAAAGACAGGATAATCCATACTATCAGGCTGAATCTTCAAGGTCTTTCCCATAAAAAAGGTGAAGATGGCCATCATGATCAAGGGTTGAAGAACAGCCCACAAAAAGCCCAATGCCGTTTGCTTATATTTTACTTTTACATCGCGCCAGGTGAAAAAATAAAAGAGCTCTTTGTACTCAAATAGTTCCTTCAAATTCAGGCTAAAGGCTACTTTGGGTTTTATTTCAAAGTAGTATTCATTGTTTTCCGGCAATTTCATGGAAGCCCGTTCAGATAGTTGACGCAAAAATGCATAAAAATAAAATAACCCTCTTCTTTATTTGTCAGGGATGTATGGTGTTTACTGCCTTGTTTCGCTATGGAAAATGAATTTGTGGCAATCTTAAAGATGAGCCTGCTTTCACATCATAATGCGGTTTGTTCGCATCAAAAAAAATAATGCATCTTTGAGGCTATTTTCAAAAGAAGAATCAAAGAAGTTAAGTCAATGGCAAAGATTATAGTTACGGGGGTTGCTGGGTTTATAGGATCAAATTTAGCTTCACGTTTAATCAGAGATCAGCATCAGGTTGTTGGTATCGATAACCTTTCTTATGGACTTTCACGGAATATTCAAACCTTATTGCAAAGCAAGGATTTTACGTTCATTCATGGCGACTTAAACAATCCCTTTATTTTGACTGAACATCGTGCGGATGTTATCGTGCACCTTGCCTCTCAAAAAATACCACGTTATACAAATGCTTTGAGAACGCTGGAAGAAAATCATTCCATTCTAAAGAATGTGCTTGATAAATGCGTGATTGATGGAAGCAAGTTGGTGTATGCGTCCACATCTGATGTCTACGGAAAAAACCCAAATTTACCTTTTCATGAAGAGTCTGATTTGTGTATTGGCCCCACAACGGTGAAACGCTGGGCATATGCCGTTTCAAAAATACATGGGGAACAATTGATTCAAGCTTTCAGTGATCAATATAAAATTGATTATACCATCTGTCGTTTTTTTGGATCATTTGGTCCGCATCAAAATTTAACCTGGTGGGGAGGACCTCAATCTCTATTTATTTCGAACTCATTGAATAAAACTCCAATTGAAATACATGGCGATGGAATGCAAAGACGTACGTTTACTTTTATTGAAGATACGGTAGAAGGACTTCAGTATTGTACACTGCATAAAAATGCATCACGCGAAATTTTCAATGTAGCAGGACCGGTCGAAAATGAAATCACCATTAAAGATTTAGCCACTACCATTTGGTTGATGATTAATCCGGACACTGAGCCTCTTCTTGAATTTAAACCGTATGCAGCCTTTGGTAAATATGAAGATGTGTTGAGAAGAGTTCCTGATAACTCTAAAATTTCAAAAATGCTGGGTTTCACTCCAAAGGTTAGTTTAAAGGAGGGGTTACTCAGAACAATTGAATGGCAGCGAAATCTCGATCAATAATATAATGCTCTATATTTTAATACCGACTTTCAACGAAGAGCAGAATGTTCCGAAATTGGCTGCCACTTTAAAGGAGTTGATTGACGGTAGCAACTATCAAATTATTATTGTTGACGATTGCTCTTCTGATGATACGTTGAATGCTCTTCGATCAGCATTGCCATCATCGAATTTAATGTTCATAAAAAAAGAAGTAAACAAAGGACCTGGCAATTCATTCTTGCTTGGCTTTGAAGAAATATTAAAAAAACCAGTAAACGACAACGACACTGTATTAACTTTTGAAGCAGACAATACCGTTTCGGTTGATGATCTTAAATTGCTTGTAAAAATTGCTACGCTTGATTTTCAGCTGGTGTTGGCCTCACCGTATGCTCAGGGTGGAGGATTTCAAAATACAAACTTTTTGCGCAAGGTCTTATCGTTTGTCGCCAACTTGTTAATGCGTTTCCTTTTTGATATTAAAGTACTTACCCTAAGCTCTTTTGTTAGGGTTTATCGGGTTGGGCTTCTAAGAAAAATAAAAGCAAAATATCCGGTCATGATTGAAAGTCCTGGTTTTTTCTCCATGGCCGAGATTACCTTAAAGGCGGTGAAGTGTGAAGCGAGAATCATTGAGGTTCCTGTTGTTGTTCAGTCGAAAGAAAGGATCGGAAAATCAAAGATGAGAATTATCAAAACGTCAATCGAGTATATTCGCATGTTGCTAAAAATACGATTGTGATTGAAAAGCTAAAGCTCTTTTATCAAAACGAGAAGTTTCCGTTTATCGTCATTATAGCACTGGGCTTAATAGCCTGGTTAAATCCAAGCACATTTCTGTGGCGCGATGATTGGCTTTACCTTTCGTTCTATTACGAAGGTAACTATGATTTGTTTAATGGTCATTTGGCTTCTGAGATTAAACCGTTATTTCAGTATGTTTTATTTGCTGAGTTTTATGTAGCCGGTTTACACTTTGCATTTTATCAGATCGTTAATGTTGCGCTTCTGATATTGAGTGCTTTTTGTTTCTTCTCAATAGCAATGTCATTCAACATTAATCGAAATGTTGCCTTGTTCTGTTCGTTGCTATTGCTACTGCATCCCGTTAACTTTGTAAATGCTTTTTGGATATTCCAGCAGTGCGAATTGTTTCATATTTTCTTCTTGTTATCAAGCATTCTTTATTTTAAAAAGTATCTGGATGATAGTAAAACTATAAACCTGATCTTGTTTGGTTTCTTTCTTCTGATTCAAAATTATTTCTTTCCCAATGGAATTTTCTTCCCTATTCTATTTCTATTTGCTTATTTCCTAATGAAACCAAAGGGTGTTGCAGATAAGAAATTTATTTTCGTTGTTATCTTGATCTTTGCATTACATCTTTCTCATGCATTGTATGTTCAAACCAAAATGGTGAGCGGTGAAGGAATACTGCTGAATATTTTTGATAAGCTAAATTACTTTGTTAAGCTACTTGCAACTTCTCTTTACAGAATTGCAATTCCAAACTTTTCACCACGGGCTTCAATCGTTTTCAACTTTCTTCCCTTGGTTGCGCTGATTATTTTAATGATTGTGACGTTTAAAGGCATTGATGATGGGCCGAAGAGAAATGCAATCCTGCTTGGCGCGTTAGGTCTGATATTCTCATCTATCGTATTGGTCCTTACTCGCTATAATCAATCTGAAATACATTATTATTATTCCACTCTTCATTTTCCTTTTTACTTCTTAATTATAGCTGTACTTATTGATCACTATGTTGTGTTTAAGAAGTCTTATTTAATGATTGGAGCAGTTCTCATTTTGATGGGTTTTTTATTGTTGGATTTTAGAGGAAAAAATATTTTTGCATTTCGGAATGAAAGCAATAAACAACAGATGGAATTGGGTTTACCTTATAATCAGTATGTTCCATTTGATGATCCCTGTTTTCTCATTGACGGATATTTTGGTGTTAATGATTATTCCGAATCGGAGTCAGCCATAATTTTATATCGATCATTACTGCCCGGGAATAAAATAAAAGGAAATAAAGATTAACTTCAGGAAGTTTAATGCTCAAACATATCCTTTTTGTTGTACCGTATCCAATGGGAGAGTCACCCTCCCAACGATTTCGTTTTGAACAATACCTTGAGATACTGCAAGCAAAGGGTTATCATTTTCGACTTTGTTCTTTTTGGTCTGTTGCCGCCTGGAGAATACTGTATAAAAGTGGGAATCAATTAACAAAAATACTAGCCCTCTTATCCGGCTTCTTGAAAAGAGTTTTTCAATTGTTATTTTTTGTTCCAACGGCAGATTTTGTATTCATTCACCGCGAAGCTACTCCCATTGGCCCACCGTGGTTTGAGTGGGTTACAGCAAAAGTATTTCGAAAGAAAATAGTGTATGATTTTGATGATGCTATTTGGCTGACCAATACCAGCAGGGAAAATAATCTCGTTTCTAAACTCAAGTGGCATTCAAAAGTAAGCGCTGTTTGCAAATGGAGTTACGCGGTAAGTTGTGGGAACCAGTACCTGTGTAATTATGCAAAACAATTTAATAATCGCGTCTTTTTAAATCCTACAACTATCGATGCAGAAAAGCTCCACAATCCCTCACTCTATCCGAACAAAGAACAGTCAAAGCAGTTTACGGTTGGTTGGACGGGCACACATTCAACATTGAAATACATTGACTTTATTGTTCCGGCTATTCAATCTCTGGAGAAAAAATTTCCAGGTAGATTAAAGTTTACAGTCATTGCTGATAAAAAGCCAACCTTCGAATTATCATCCTTTCATTTTGTACAGTGGTCGAAGGAAAATGAGATTGAGGATTTAGTACAATTTGATATTGGTCTTATGCCGCTTGCGGATGACATCTGGTCGAAAGGTAAGTGTGGTTTTAAGGCACTTCAGTATATGGCCCTTGGCATTCCTGCGCTAGCGTCACCTGTTGGAGTTAACTCTATTATTATTGATGATGGAATAAATGGGTTCTTATGCAATTCAGTAATACAATGGGAAGAAAGCATTCAGAAATTAATTGAAGATGCAGAACTCCGAAAGCGCATGGGCACGAAAGGCCGTGAGAAAATAGTGAATTACTATTCTGCTGAATCCAATTCATCTAACTTTTTATCGCTGTTTGAATAATCTAAAATTAGAATGAGTGCCACGAGGAAAAAGGGCAATAGTGGAATTTTATATCGTACCAGGGTACCAAAGTTGAAAGTAGATACACCCACTGCGAAAGCAAAGGATACCGAGAAGACCATTGCAAAAATTACATTTGAATTGGAAAATGCGGCAAGGAATAAGGATCGCTTCTTGAATATTACATAAAGAGCAAATGCTAACAAACAAGAACTTTCCATTGCCGATAAAAGCATTAACGGATTCCTTACTTCCCATATGTAGGGACGAAACAAAGAAACATTAATCGCCTGCGGTGCCAATCGAACCATCGAACCAAACGTGCCATCCAGTTCTCCGAGCGAATAACCAGAACCAGCATCACGACCCGACCAATACCGGATATCATAGGCTGTAACCTGTGCGGTCTCTGCAATTTTAGAAATGGAATAGCGCGCGTCATCTTCGCCCACTTTTACGATCGCATAGTAAGCTGATGCGATCACGATTATGGCAACAAAGGGCACAAGCATTATTTTCAACACGATCGATCGAATGTGCCTGAAGTTCCGGGCAAAGATCCACACAATTGCAGCAGGCAGGTAAGCTTGCAACACGAATTTCTTGACGCTAAAAATTCCGTATAACGCGATGAGGAGAATCAGAAAATTAAGGAAGGAAATTCTTCGTTCAAAAAAGATGCGATAGATCTGATAAGTTGCTATTCCCAGGCAAGCCAGCGTAACCGAATCTTTCAATATGCCGGAGCCCCAGAAGAAAACTGAAGGTATAAAGAATGAAGCTAGCGCCAGACCTTTATGTAAATGTGGATATTGTTTGTAGAAAGTAAGGAAGAACATCCACATTCCTACGAAGCTCAGCACCGCAAACAGCAACGCGGTGGCAGAATACGTTGAGAAAGTAATTAAATCAAAAATCGTTGCGACACGAACAATGGCATAGGATGGTGGATCGTGAAAGAAGTAAATCTTTGAGGTATATTTATAAATACCGTTTTGATTGATTCCATCTGAAAAAAGCAGCTTAATACCATCGGCAGGTGAATCGAGAAAAGCCTGCCACACTACCCGGCTTCCATACGTATGATAGATGTATGTATCACCGCCATTGTAATAGAACTGATAAACAAGGCCAAGTGCAATGGCACCAATAAGTTTTACGGTTAATGCGGGAAGAAAGTAACTGCGCGTAATATCATCTGTTATCCTGGCACGTAAAAAATAGGCCACTACATAAATAAAGATGAGAACGAGCGGTGTTACGATCAGATCACGGAGTTCCATCTTCCATTATTGCTTTTGAAAAAGTGCTTTCATTGCATCACCCTTACGGGTTATATTTAACATTGTATTGATGCTTGTTTTCATCACCTTAAAGATAAACTTATCTTCTGTCTTTTGGCGCAGCAATTCATCTACATTGGTTGAAGAAGGAGCTGAGTTTTTTGATGATGAACTTGCCCTCAGCCTGCTAATAGAAATACCGGTTGTGCTTATTTCAGAGCGTTTGAAATTGTTTTTTTGAAACAAGTAGGTTAATGTTGATGCAGTGTAATAACTTAAGTGTTCTGGATATTCTATGATATTCCATTTTTCTTTCAGAATGTTTCTGGAAATCGAATTGAAGTTTGGTGTAGTAACGTACACGATACCACCCTTTCGTAAAATGGCAGAGAAAGATTTTAATTCATCGAGTGGAGTATTAATGTGCTCGATGACTTCGAATGAAGTGATTACATCAAAAAATTCAGATCCGTAGTGTTTCGGATTGAGCGGACTCACTGTCATTTGAATTCCCTTTTGCTGACACAGATCAATGGCTTCTTGTGTAAATTCGGTGCCGAATACATTCCACTTTCTCTTCTTTGCAACTTCTAAGAAAAATCCATCTCCGCATCCGACATCAATAATGTTGTTGGTTTTCCGATACGGTTCAAAGGTATCCAGCAATGCATCATAACGTTTTAGGGTAATTTCAGAGATTGCGTTGGCGCGTGGGTATAATGCATAGTGTGCTTTCAGTTCATCAACCGATGGTTTACGTTGGCAAAAAACAAAACGACAGGATGAGCATCGAACTAAATAGTTTTGCTCGTAACCTTTTAGTTGTAGCAAGGAATCAGAGCCACATAAAAAACATGTATTAAACTGATCAAATGAATCCATGATGTGTCTTTGAATTAAGATGTGATTTGGAGCAGAAAATTAATCTCCCTTCTCCATTTTCTTAAGTCTTCGCTTAGCGTCTTTATACGCTTCATCTTTTTTCCCGGCTTTATCTTTTACTGCATTAAAATATTTCTTCGCCTCGGCTTTGTTGCCTTGCGCCTGTGCGATTTCGCCTAAGGCAATCATAGAATAGAGATAGTAACCTGAATCGGTTGTTCCATTCTTCTCAGCGAACTTCATGCACATCACATAATATTTTTTTGCATCGTCATACTTTTTACGGGCTTCATAAATCTGCCCCAGAAAAAAAGCAGCATACCTGCCACTAGTAGCTTCGTAACCTAATTGGCCACTATCAATCTTCTCTATAATATTTTTGCATATCGGTTCGGCTTCACCAAATCTGCCCTGGCCATAGAGCATGCGTGCATAGTATCGATGGAAGTATGGATTGTTGGGATAGGTTTGATGTAAGTATACACTTATCTGAAAAGCACTTTGCTGATCATTCTCATAGCTGTTCAAAATCCGCATCAGCCAAACCATGGCTTCGGTGCGCGTGTAAAATGCGTTGTATGAAACTTCTTTCAATTGCTTTAGCCCAAGAGCTTTATCACCATCGGGAAAAAACCACATTACAGGTCGCAGGGCTTTGTAGTTTTCGGGAACCCAAACAGAAAAATAATTATAGAGAGCATCACCAAATAAAAGTTCAGGACTTAGATTTTCCTTTTCTTTGCTTACCTCTAAATAATTCATCGCACTCTTTCCGGCCGAGGCTGCTTTTGTCCATTGGTTACGGTCTTCATCTGAATATAACCTGCCCTTAAATCCGTAGGCGGCTGATAGAAAAAAGGCGGCTTCAGTTTTATAGGCTGGATGATTTTCGTACAGGTTCTCTGCTACGTTTATTGTAGAGTCCATGTAGGCAAGAAAAGCATCATCGTGCGACTTATCCTTGGTATTGGGCATAATTTTCCACCACTCTATTAATCCCATTAAGAAATAGGGAAGGGGATGCCATTTGTATTTAGCTCTCAGGTATTGAAACTCAAAAACAGCATCGTCAAACTTAAAGTCGTATAGGTCATTTAGCGCTTTGGTACACTCTAACTGTACGGAGATATCGGAAAGTAAAATGATGGTGGTATCTTTTTTCGTCTCCACTTGTGCCGAAGCGCTAAAACTTGCGACAGATAGAAAAAAAATCAGAGTGCACAGACGATAGTCAGGAATCAACGCGCGACAATTCGAAATAAAAGAAGAACACTTAATTTGCATCATAAACCGAAACACCAACAACCAGACATATCCCCATTATTTAATGAGCGAAACTAAGTCATTCTTTGCAGCCGACAAAAGGCTTCTCTTTTTACTGCTCTGCCTGGGCACTTTCCTGCTTCTTTACATTAAAATAGTCTTTATTGAAAACGAAACAGCCGCTTTTGAATTTTTGCAGGATCGGCCTGAAGGAACAGTTTTAAAACTTATTAATGCCTTAAAGTTCTTTTCGATCCCGTTTGTTTACCTCTGGAAGTTCACGGTTATCGCTTTTGTGATCTGGGTGGGCTGCTTTATGTTTGGGTATCGCGTTACCTATATTCAATGCTGGGGCGTAGTGATTGGAGCCGAATACATTTTTCTCATCCCCGAAGTGGCCAAGATTCTATGGTTCATGTTTATTGCTACAGACCCAAATTACCACGACATCAGAGGGTTTTATCCACTGTCGCTCATGCATTTTTTCGATTACTATACGATAGACAAGCGGTGGGCCTACCCACTTCGTGCATTAAATGTATTTGAAGTGGCATATTGGTTTCTGCTGGTAGAAGGCATACATCACTATGCCCGTAAAGACAAGAAATACGTATGGATTATCGTAGCCTGTTCCTACATACTGATTTTCCTTTTGTGGCTTTTGTTTTACGTGATTGTTTATAAATAGTCTTGGATCCTTGGTTTTGAGTTTAGAGCAAGAAATATACTCCGAACTGGCGATTTTCCGTTCAAGACTCAGAGCTATGTACTAAAGACTAATTTCCCTATTTTCGCGCCTAACTTTTTTAGATAAATCATACCCATGAATTTAAATTTTCAGAAGACGAATAACATTGTTGGCTGGTTTGTATTTGCAGTAGCGTTAGTTACCTACTGGCTTACCATGGAAGAAACCGGCAGTTACTGGGATTGTGGTGAATTTATATCCGTATCCTATAAACTGGAAGTACCCCATCCACCCGGAGCCCCTTTGTTTTTGCTGATCGGCAGGCTCTTCTCTTTTCTTTCGTTGGGGGATGTAACCAAGGTTGCGTATTGGATAAACTTTAGCAGCGTATTGGCTAGCGCGTTTACTGTTCTTTTTCTGTTCTGGTCGATTGTTCTCTTCGGCAAAAAGCTGATGAAAATTACCACGTTTGAAGAATTGGAAGGAGCAAATTCCTGGGTGCTTTTCGGTGCTGGCTTAGTGGGCTCATTGGCCTATACCTTTTCTGATTCAGCCTGGTTCTCTGCTGTGGAAGCGGAAGTATATGCAATGTCATCATTCTTCACTGCCATTGTGGTTTGGGCCATGTTGAAGTGGGACGTTATAGAAGATGAATCAAGAGCAAACCGTTGGTTGTTGTTCATTTTTTATATGATGGGACTTTCCATTGGTATTCACTTGTTGAACCTCGTTACCATTCCTGCGCTTGCGCTGATTTATTATTTCAAAAAATATAAGCCAACACCTTGGGGTGTAGTGGCAGCAATGTTGGTGAGTTTGGGTATCATCTTCTTTGTGAACGAAATTATCATTCCGGGTCTTCCCACTATTGCCGGAAGTTTTGAAGTGTTCTTTGTGAACAGCTTACACTTACCTTTTGGATCGGGTGCCATAGTGTTTACAATTTTGTTGTTGAGTGCGTTGGTGTGGGGAATTATGTTCACCCAGAAAAAACAAAAAGTAGTTCTGAATACTTTCCTGAACGCCACTGCTTTTATTATGATTGGCTACGCATCGTATGCGTTAGTGGTGATTCGCTCTTCCTACAATCCTCCGATTGATGAGAATGATCCTTCAGATGTAATGAGTTTCGTTAGTTATTTAAAGCGCGAGCAATATGGAAGTCGTCCGTTGTTGTATGGTCCATATTTCACATCTCAAATAATTGATGTGAAAGATGGCGCACCAAACTACAAGAAAGGTAAAGACCGCTATGAAATAAAAGATCGCAAGTTTGAATATGTCTATGAGCCAAATTCCCAAACGATATTGCCTCGTATTTATAGCAGCGATCCGGATCATGCCCGTGTTTATCGCGAGAGCTTAGGATTAAAAGAAGGACAGAAGCCAAAATTCAGTGACAATATTAAATTCATGGTGCAGCATCAGATTGGATGGATGTATGTACGCTATTTCTTTTTCAACTTTGCAGGTCGCGAAAGCGACATTCAAAATGCAGATTGGATGGGGCCGAATCAGTGGTTTGAAAAACTTCCGCCTTCATTGGCTGAAAACAGAGGAAGGAATAATTTCTTTATGATTCCTTTTGTACTTGGATTGATTGGTATGTTCTATCAATCGGTTAACAACACCCGAAATTTTGTTGTGGTAACGTTGCTGTTCATTCTGATGGGTGTTGCTTTGGTAATATACCTCAACTCACCACCCACTGAACCTCGGGAGCGGGACTACATTTATTCCGGGTCGTACTATGCATTTTGTTTTTGGATCGGCTTTGCTGTGATTGCTCTGGTCGATTTTTTCAAGAAACTCATACCCAACAAAAAGACAGCAGCTTTGATTGCTACAGTGTTATGTTTGTCAGCACCAGTATTAATGGCTAAAGATGGTTGGGATGATCACAATCGTGCTAACCGTTATTTCTCTGTGGATTCAGCGATAAACTATTTACAATCTTGCGCACCGAATGCCATACTCTTTACAGGTGGTGATAATGATACTTTCCCATTGTGGTATGCACAAGAAGTAGAAGGTGTTCGCACAGATGTTCGTGTCGTTGTATTGAGTTACTACAATACCGACTGGTACATAGACCAGAGCACACGCAAAGCCTATTCATCAGAACCCTTTGCGTATACCCTTACCAGTGATAATTATAAGCAAAGCGGCTTGAACGATTACCTTCCTTACTACGCTGAAAGCGGAATCAAGCAAATGGATTTGAGAAAATTCCTGGAACTTGTAAAAGCCAACAACAAAAGCCTTCTCCATCCTGGCTATGGCGGCACGAGGAACATGTTACCTGCAAAGGATATCGTGTTACCAATTGACGTTGAGAAAATTAAACAATTGAACATTGTTCCGAAGGGAATGGATAGTCTTATCGTTCCGGAAATGCACTTGCGTGTAAAAGGTAATGGATTAGAAAAGAAAGATCTTGCTTTGCTTGATGTATTAGCTACATCCGACTGGAGTCGCCCGTTATACGTGAACCAAACTTCACTGTCTCAATTTAATGTAGACCTCAGCCGATATATAGTGCAGGAAGGAAACGCTTATCGTATACTTCCGATTTTAAATCCCCGCCCGTTTAACCAATTGGAGTTGGTGAACACAGAGGTGAGTTTTGAAAACATGATGAAGAAGTTTCAATTCAGAAACCTGGATGATCCTAAGGTGTATTACAATCAGGACTATCGCAATTTTGTGTTGAACCATCGTAGCAGTTTTAATGCACTCGCAGAGTTCTTAATTTTAGAAGGTGATACTGCAAAAGCTCGCGAAGTATTGCTAGCCTGCCTAAGCAAAATGCCTGACGTTGCTGTGCGTTATGATTACACTACTTCACAAAGTGTCGCGCTATTACTTGAAGTAGGCGAAAAGGAAAAGGCCATTGAAATTGCCACAATCATGGGACAACGTGCCGATGAGCTTGCTGCGTATTACACTTCCAAAAGTGACTATGGTCGCGAGCTTCAGGTAAACGTAATTATTCTGGGCGAGCTTCAGCGAACATTGTATAAATATGGTGAAGCAGATCTAGCGAAGAACTTCGAGGAGAAATACGAAAAATATGCCGGACCAATGCAAATGAGAATGAATCAATAGATTCAATTCGCACCAATTTAAAAAAAGGCCATCGCTTATCAGTGATGGCCTTTTTTTATGAATTAATCAAAGTGAATCTAACGGTATGGCAGGTAAAAATGTATTCTTGTAGAGAATGTATTGCTCCTTTTTCTACCTTGCAATCTTTTACCAATTATTGAATTCAATTAATATTCCCCAGGTAGAGTTATGAAGAATGCTTTGTTGCCTTTAAGTTTAATGATATTCATTTCTTCTTTATGCTTTGGGCAGGGTGATTACAGACAAGGTTACATCATTAAATCAAACGGAGATTCAATCTCCGGATATGTAGGCTATAGAGGAAAGAAATCAAATTATAAAAGCTGTCTTTTTAAAGAAAGTAAAAAGGGAGAAAAAATACGTTACAGCCCTTCCGAATTGAAGGCATATGGTATTATAGATGATAGACGTTTTGAGTCAAAACGTGTTGAGATTGATAGCGGCAGAGCGGAAATGCGTTTCATTGAAATAATTATAAAAGGAGCGGTAAGTTTATACTCCTATAAGAATATATACTTTATTGAAAAAGATAGCTTGGTTAAACTTCCAAAGAGTAAAAGTGTAACCGTTCAAACCGCTCAAGGTCCATATAAGAAAGAGGATAAGAGATTTGTTGGTATTTTAAATTACATGTTATCGGATTGCAACGTGATGGGCCCTGATGTCAAATATCAGGAGAGATATTTGACGGGAATCATTTACCATTACAATCAATGTAAAGGACATTCAGGAATCGATTTTAAGGGAAAGAAACCATGGGCAAAGGTGAATTTTCAGATTTTCGCTTCAGAATCTATTTCCAAACTTTATGTAGATGGATATAATAAGAATACATTCAACACAAGCTATTCTCCTACAGGAGGTATCGGGCTCGATTTTTCCTTGCCAAGATCCTCTGATAAGATTTTTTTTTCGATAGAAGGATGGTACGTAAAAAATATGTTTCAAGGTTATGTTGAAACTATTGAACCCTCCCGGACTATTCGAACTGACCTTTTTCTAAAAGCTCCCTCTTACAAATTTTCGATGGGCATTAAGTATAATTTTCTTCATCCAAACCTTACACCCTATCTGAAGGGCGGATTTGTTCAATATGTTCCTTTGGATCCAACATGGAGCAGTGTAAAAGAATCAGAGGACGTGAATGGAGTTGTGTATACAGAATCAAGCAGCAGAATGCTACAGAAGAAACTTCCGATGGGTTTCTGGTTAGGAGTTGGATATTCGAAACAAATAATAAATGGTTTGAATGGATTCATTGAACTTCGAATTGATAAAAATAACGGGTATACCGGATCTGACGTGCAGGCGTCATCGTCCTCAACGAACATTAATTTAATAATTGGCTTACGATACTAGGAATGAAAAAAGCACTGTTAATTATAGCAATGACCTTCGTCTTATTTGGCTGTACGAAGGATGAAATCACCCCTCGCGATTATCCAAGAATAAGAACATATTCCGTTACTGAAATCACTCCAACCGGTGCACGCTTTAACGGAGAAATCACCTTCACTTCTGTTGACATCGTTGACCATGGTTTTTTATGGCATACTACCAACAGTGTTAATTTCACCACAGCTACAAAAATATCACTCGGACCAAAATCAGATGCTGGCTTGTTTGATGTATTGCTTGATACCAATCTTCCCTTTGGTAAAACATTTTATATGAGGACATATGCAATATCAAATGACAATGTGGTTTACGGTGAGATGGTTGCGTTTAAGTACACGCAGTAGTATAAACTAATGATGTACGCTTGCAGAAATGAAGCCATTGCGGTAAAGCAGTGGCTTTTTTGTTTTACCGAGCCCTTCTGAATAATTAGGTTGCCGCAAAGCGACTAACGATTTGAAATGAAGCCCCCATTCGCTAAGTTGAATGTGTATTGAAGTAAAATCAACGCGCGAGTATGATGAAAGATTCAACTACAGTAAACCTGAATGGAAAAGGCGTTTCCAAAAATACTTATGATGCCATTGTTATCGGCTCCGGAATAAGTGGAGGCTGGGCAGCCAAAGAACTTTGTGAGAAAGGTTTGAAAACATTAGTGCTTGAACGTGGCAGAAACGTAGAGCATTTGAAAGATTATCCAACCATGATGAATGACCCGTGGGATTTTAAACACCGCGGACAAATGACCAAAAAGTTTTGTGAGGAGAATCCATTGATTACAAAAGCTGCAGGGTATGGAGAAGACACAGCTCATTTTTTTATTCAGGATAAAGACCATCCTTACGTTCAGGAAAAACCGTTTGATTGGATTCGTGGATATCAGGTAGGAGGGAAATCCATTATTTGGGGTCGGGCTTGTCAACGTTGGAGCAATTATGAATTTACTGCGCCTACGCGATATGGATATGGATTGGACTGGCCTATACGATATGATGATGTAGCGCCATGGTATTCGCATGTTGAAAAATTTATTGGTGTATGTGGAAATAAAGATGGCGTTGAGTCAATGCCCGATGGTGAGTTTCTACCACCTTTCGATTTTAATTGTGTTGAAGAGCATGTAAAGAAAAAAATAGCCGAGCATTATCCTGATCGCTTTTTGGTGCAGGGGCGATGGGCACAACTTTCAGAACCGAAAGAAATACATTTACAACAAGGACGTGGACGTTGCCAGGCTAGAAATCTTTGCATGCGTGGATGTCCGTATGGCGGATACTTTAGTTCGCTCTCTTCTACTTTACCGTGGGCGCAAAAAACGAATAACCTTACCATACGTCCCTTCTCTGTTGTTCACTCTATTATCTATGACGAACAAAAAGGAAAAGCAACAGGCGTACGCGTGATTGATTCGGAGACAAAAGAAGTGACTGAATACTTTTCACGAATTGTTTTTGTGAATGCATCTGCCTTGAATAGCAATCTTATTTTATTGAATTCAACAAGCAATCGCTTTCCTAACGGATTGGGTAACGATAGTGGTGTATTAGGAAAGTATGTGGCCTTTCATATTTACAGAGGATCAGCAGGTGGCGAAATTGATGGCTTCCTTGATCAATATTATTACGGAAGAAATCCATCTGAGCCTATTCTTGCTAATTTCAGAAATCTAAAAAAGAAGGATACGGATTTTGTTGGCGGGTATACAACCTTTATGGGAGCGTACCGTCCACGTGGTAAATATTCTGTCGAAGATGAAGGTATTGGAGCTGATTTTAAGCAAGCACTTTCTCAGCCTGGCGGATGGCATGTTTATATGTACATGCAAGGCGAGACGATTCCGAAGGAAAGTAATCAGGTTAGATTAAGCCCAGATCAAAAAGATCAGTGGGGAATTCCTCTTCTTGTTACATCCGTTGGTTATGATGATAACGATGAGAAGATGGTGCAGGATTTTCTGACTGAAAGTAAAGCGATGTTGGAGAAAGCAGGATGCGCCAACGTTCATGCACATGACAACAAACAAGCGCCTGGCTTAGACATTCACGAAATGGGCGGAGTACGAATGGGGAAAGATCCGAAGACATCGATGCTGAATAAATGGAACCAACTGCATCATTGTAAAAATGTTTTTGTTACCGATGGGGCATGCATGACCAGCACTGGAAATCAAAGTCCTTCAATTTTGTATATGACCCTCACAGCTCGTGCAGCAAATTATGCGGTTGCCGAAATAAAAAAAAATAATTTGTAGCCATGAATAGAAGAGAAGCTTTATCAGCCACAGCATTACTTCTGGGAGGTACGATTGTTGGCGCACAAACTTTTTTATCTGGATGCAGCAATCCAAGAAAGAATATTATTCCCTTTGGACCGGAAGATATTTCATTATTGGATGAAGTAGCCGATACTATTCTTCCGGAAACACCTGATTCACCTGGAGCAAAAGCAGCAAGGCTTGGTGAGTTCATGAAAATAATGGTGACCGAATGTTACGGTGGTGAAGATCAGAAAAATTTTGAAGCCGGTATTTTATCGATCCGGGAAGCAAGTGAAAAAATGTTTGGAGATGATTTTATGAAATTGTCTGCGCAACAAAAACATGATTTACTTTCTTCACTGGATAAAGAAGCGAAAGAAAATAAAACAGATAAATCACCAACCCATTATTTCACGATGATGAAGCAACTGACGGTTTGGGGATATTTTACTTCCGAACCAGGTGCCACGAAAGCCATGCGTTACATTGCTGTTCCGGGAAGGTTTGAAGGATGCATTCCGTATAAGGAAGGTGAGAAAGCGTGGGCAACTTAATTAGGAAAGGAAGAATCAGAAGATAACTCAACTTATAAAGAGAGTAGTGAATAAAAATTATTACACCACTACTTTCTTCATTGTCTTCTTCAAACTAGCGCGGGCCATTAGTGTTGCAGTGATAGTTAATACCGCTCCAAGTAACATTGGTGCTCCAGGTAAATAATAAGGTGTTGTTTTATCAGTAAAATAAGCAAATGTGTTCGTCATCAGTGGAGGTCCGATGATGGAAGTTACACTCATCAATCCGGTAAGCGCACCTTGTAGTTCGCCTTGCTCGTTCGCGGGTACTTGCGTAGAGATAATACCTTGCAACGCAGGACCAGCAATTCCACCCAGGCAATACACAACCGTGAAAGCAAACATCATCCACGATTGAGTGGCCAATGCAAAGAGAGTGAAGCCCAACGCATTCATACCTAATCCTACGTAGACACTGCGTTGTTGGCCGAGCTTCGGTATAATAATTCGGATCAATCCACCTTGAACAACGGCAAAAACTAATCCGACAACGGCCAATGAATAACCAATCATAGTAGGACTCCAACCAAATTTCTCTATCGTATAAAATGACCAGTTCGTTTGCACAGCATGTGATGATATGTATACTAAAACAAGTGAGGCTACTAATCCAAGAATAACCGGATAGCGTTTTAGATTTAATAATGAGCTTATAGGATTGGCGCGAGACCAATCAAACTTTCTTCTATTTTCTGGTTTAAGGGATTCGGGTAGAATGAAGAATCCATACAGGCAATTCAGCAACGATAGACCAGCGGCTACCATAAACGGAACACGGGAACCCAGTGGCTCTAGTAAACCACCCATCATCGGACCAATGATAAAACCTAATCCAAAAGCGGCACCAATTATTCCGAAGTTCTGTGCACGCTTTTCTGGCGCGCTGATATCGGCAATGTATGCAGCTCCTGTAGTGAAGCTAGCACCTAACATACCAGCAATTACCCGACCCAGAAAAAGCCAACCTAATGTAGGAGCAAGTGCTAAAAAAATATAATCTACACCGAAGCCGAAGAGTGATGCCAGCAAAATTGGTCTTCTTCCATAACGATCACTTAAGCCGCCAATAATAGGTGCACAAATAAATTGCATGAAAGAATAGGCGAACAACATCCAACCGCCATAGCGTGAGGCTTCGCTCAGGGTTCCACCAGTAAGTTCCTGTATAAGTTTTGGCATCACAGGAATGATAATGCCTAATCCAATGATGTCGATGAGAAGTGTTACAAAGATGAAACCGAGAGCAGGACGTTTAGCAGACATATTAAGATTGAATGATTTTGGCAAGGTAGACTAATTTTGAAAATGCAACAACCAATTAGGCAAGCGATAAATTAGTACCGGTTACTTGAAGCAAGGTGATTTTCTCCAGCAATTCTTCTTTATTTTTCAAGGCAACATCAAAGGTTATGGAGCATGCTTCATTGAAGGATTGATCAAGAATGGATAAGTCAAAATCTTTTACCAGGCGCATTACTTCAGGTGTGGATGCATAATCATAAGTAATGGAAATTTTTTCTTTAACTTCTTCTTCAATGATCAAAGCATTCTTCAACGCGTCTTCTGCTGCAGCTTTGTAAGCACTAATCAATCCTCCAACTCCCAGCTTAACACCACCGAAGTAGCGCACTACAATAATCAATACATTGGTTAAATCATTCGATCGGATTTGTCCGAGGATAGGATCTCCAGCAGAATGGTTAGGCTCACCATCGTCAGATGCCCGGAAGTGCCTTTTGTCTGGACCCAACATCCAGGCAAAGCAATGGTGGCGGGCATCAAAATATTCTTTCCGAATGGCGTCCAGATTTTCTTTCACCTCTACTTCTGTAGTCACAGGAAAGGCAAAAGCAAGAAATTTACTACCCTTTTCTTTGTATGACCCGTTGGATGGTTTTTGTATCGTTCTGTAAGAGAAAGCGGGCATGTGTAACCTATACAGGATTTTCGGTGTCTAAACCGTGTAAATATAGTGTATCATAAGCGCTGCTGTGTCCGTGTTTGGACATTGAAATAATATATTGAATTTATGCAACCCTGCTCTTTCAATCGCAGTCTATAGAAGTACATAAAAACAGTAATCAACTAACCTCATCAATATGAAAAAGCAATTATCCCTTTTCGCACTAATTTTCTTGCTGTGCACATCGTTCAGTTTTGCACAAAATCGCGAAACACGAAATGTAGATACGTTCACTAAAATTTCATTTCGGGTTCCAGGTAAATTATACCTTCGTCAGGGAGCTGTGCAGAAAGTAGAGATAGAAGGTAAAAAAGATGTTGTAAAAGAAATCGAAACCGAAGTAAGCGGAGGCAAGTTAGTAATTGGCAAGGAAGGAAATTGGAATTGGGGTTGGAGAGATAATGACGATGATGAAGTGAATGTATACATCACCGTGAAAGATATTGATGCGCTGAGTGTAAGCGGTTCTGGCGATTTAATTGGTGAAACAAAATTTACAGCAGGCGATCTTGATTTAAATGTAAGTGGTTCGGGTTCATTGAAGATTGAAGTAGAGGCTTCGGGTGATATGGAAGCAGATGTTTCCGGTTCTGGTGATATTAACCTGAAAGGAAAATGCAGAAGCTTCAACAGCGATGTAAGTGGATCTGGTAAAGTAATCATGTCGGTAAGCATTTCTGAGAAAGCGGATTTTGGTGTTTCAGGTTCTGGAAGAATTATGGCCAGTGGTTCAGCGCAAAAAGTAAAAGCTTCAATTAGCGGATCAGGAAAAGTGCTGGCATCTGATTTAGTAACGAACAGTTGCGAAGTGCGCATCTCAGGCTCAGGCGATGTAGAGATTAATGTGAAGAGTGAATTGGATGCAAATATTTCAGGAAGTGGAACAGTAAGTTATAAAGGCAATCCAAGTAAAGTGAATAGCCATTCATCCGGAAGTGGTAAAGTGAGTAAGATGTAATTGTTGAAGAATTTAGAATGAATAAAAAAGCGGGGGAGAAATCTTCCGCTTTTTTGTTTTGGTTATGGCATTACCTAGATGGTACTCATCATGGTTTAAGAATTCGTCATCTAAAGAGATTAGCGAGTGTCAATCAAAACGTGCAAAAGCGCGGAATTTAAAATCTGCCGTTTACTCATTTGTAGGCCGCGCAAAAAGAAAGTCATCAACGCAATCCTGCCACAAGCAGGATTGCGTTGATGACTTAAATAAACTGTGAAGCACTAACCCGCTTCTGGCGGGTTAGTGCTTCACAGTTTTAAAATGTGCGCGCAGGGTTTGTGTATAAAATGCAATTGATCTTTCGCACATCTGCGATGAACGTAGATAGAGAGTAACACATTTTATTAAAAGTGAACATTTGTATGTAATTGCTACTATCGTACTTACTTAGATTGGAATCACAGTCCGTATTTACTTATGAGCAATCAATCCCTTCACAATAAAATATTGCGCTGATATGTAGGTAATCATAATCCAAACATTACCGTAAACAATCGGCTCTAAAAATTTATTGATTGCTAATAAGGAATCAGAAACCATAAAGAGTAATGCACCTGTAAAGACCATCCAAAAACTAAGCGATGTGGTTTTGCCCAATCTTAGCAATGCATTTAAAGTCATCACCACAAGCACAAGTGCATATACCATCACCGGAATTTTTAAATCACCCAACACAGGATACAGCACAAACACTAAACCTGTTCCTGACAGAATAATCGGAAAGGCAAGTCTTACTTTCTGAATCCCTTGTAATCCATTTTCACTTTCGCTGTGTTGATGCTGGCGATACGTAAAAATGTAAAACACATGGGATATTAAAAATGCAATCAAGCCCATCATAAAGAATGACCCACCAGGGTCATGAAACATCAAGAGGATATCACCAGCACCAGAAAAGAATAAAGCAAAAATTAATGTACGCGATCGATCTTCACTTGAAACCGTAGCAAGGTAGGAGAGAATCAGTGTGATGATGATGAGTGGTTTGCAAATGGTTTGCATTACCTCTATGCCCGTTACAAGAGAAATAATTTCACCAACACTGACCAGTAAAAAACTAAACCATGCTATTTTCTTCATGCAATTGATTGAACTGATTTTCGTGAGAATATTAAATATAAAAAGGCAGAAACACTCAGTACACTGCAGGTAAAAAATGTAATGAAAAAGTTTGATGAGTTGTTACTGTAGATAAAGCCGGAAAGCAATGCGCCAAGACCAATCCCTAATTCCATAAATATATAGAGCGATGCCACACCTCTTCCTTTGTGATGCTCATCACTCAAATCAGTCGCCCAGGCTAATAGAGTAGGAGAGGTTGCACCATGTCCTAAACCGTATAGCGTTACACCGAGAATCAATTGAAATGATGTTGTTGCCAACCCAATAATAAACATCGCGGATGTAATTAATAAAGTAGAGATGATCAACACAGGTTGCCTTCCCCATTGATCAGAGGCTTTGCCACCAATCAACCGAACAAAAAGAATAGAGACAGTGAGATAGGTAAACAGTAATCCTTTATTCTTTACGCCTACAAATTGACCGAAGTCAGGAATGATAGTGTAGACGGCACCATAAGCAAAAGCGCAAAGGACCATCACAAGACATGGCTTCCATACACGGGGTTCAAAGAGATCTGCTTTCTTGACCTTTAACAATCGATAGTGAAATGCATGTTTGTCCGTTACTGTTTCTTTTATTCCGAGTAAAATTAAAACAGAGAGAATTCCGAAAGCTGAAGAGCAATAGAACATTGCATTTAAACCAAAGTGATTCGCTAATGTTCCGCCAAGCGCAGGGCCACTGGCCATACCTACCGTTCCGGCTGTTCCTAGCAAACCCATTGCTTCACCCCTTCGGTTTGCGGGAATGATATCGGATAAGTAAGCCGTTTGACCTGTTGGCGTAAAACCAGTAGAAAAACCATGCACAAAACGAAGCATGAGAAATCCTGCAACGGAAGTAAGCACAGGATAAATAAGACTGCATATAAAACATACAATGGAGCCCGCCATCATCACCGGTACACGACCGATTCTGTCTGCCAGTTTTCCACTGAAAGGTCTTGATAACATCGCAGTGAGTGTAAACACCGAGATAATAAACCCTTTGTATTCTCCACCACCCAAATTAGTAAGGTATTCCGGCAGTTCTGGGATCAACATATTAAAACTCGCAAAGAATAACAGCGAGCTCAAGCAGACCAGCCAGAATTGTGAAGTGTATATTTTGGTTTGAATCAAACTGTGTATGCGTCTTTGAAAATGAAGATTCTATTGTTGCTCCGGAACTTCTTGTGCACCCAATAAAAATGCTTTTATAAAATCATCGAGGTCGCCATCCAACACACTTTGCGCATCATGACTTTCAACCCCGGTGCGAGCATCTTTCACCAACTTGTAGGGATGCAATACATAGTTTCGAATTTGCGAACCAAAATCAATTCGCATTTTTCCGGCTTCCACTTTGTCGCGTGCAGCATTGCGTTTATCCATTTCAAGTTGATACAACTTTGACTTCAGCATTTGCATGGCGCGTTCCCTGTTAGCATGTTGTGAGCGTTCCACCTGACATACAATAACGATGCCCGTTGGTTTGTGCGTGAGCTGAACTTTCGTTTCAACTTTGTTAACGTTCTGACCACCCGCACCACCCGAGCGCGATGTATGCAATTCAATATCGGCAGGATTAACTTCAATTTGTATGGAGTCATCCACTTTTGGATACACAAAGATGGAAGCGAAAGATGTATGTCTTCTTTGATTTGAATCGAATGGAGAAATGCGCACTAAACGATGAACACCGATTTCGGATTTTAATTTCCCGTAAGCAAATGGTCCATCGATTTCTACCGTTGCTGATTTAATACCGGCAACATCTCCTGATTGATAGTCAATTTGAGAAACACGATAACCACTCTTCTCACCCCACATGATGTACATGCGATTCAACATATCGGCCCAGTCCTGACTTTCTGTTCCACCTGCACCCGGATTGATTTCAATAACGGCACTAAGCTGATCTTCTTCCTGGCTTAGCATCTTTTTGAATTCGAGTTCTTCTACTGCCTTGGCTGTTTTTTGAAAGTCGCGATCAAGTTCGTCTTCACCAACATCACCAGCTTCATGAAATTCATTCAGCACGTCAAGATCATCCACAAGTTTGCTCACTTTGTCAAATGCATCCGTCCACACTTTCTTGGTGCGGATATTTTTCAAAATGACTTCAGCTTGCTTGGGATTATTCCAAAAATCGGCCTGGTGGGTAATGTTTTCTTCGTCTGTTATTTCGATGCACTTACGATCGTAGTCAAAGATACCTCCTTAAGGCGGAGGTGCGGGCCTTCAAGTCTTTCAACTGTTCTGTTGTCATTTTCTTGAGTTAAGTAGAGTGCAAATATATTTAATCGATTAGATTTCTCTCGGTTGGAGGTGAAAGTTCTAATGACTAAAGGTTACTTTCTAATGGATGATTCCCGGATAATAAGTTCGTGGCGTAACACAATGGAGTTTAAGTTGGCACCTTCCAAACGATCCAATCTACGAATGAGTGTTGAGGCAGCCATTTCTCCCATTTCTTCTCCGGGATATTGCACGGTGGTGAGGTTAGGCTTTACCACTTTTGATAAAGGATCATTATTGAAGCCTGCTATAGCGATTTGCTCCGGTATTTTTATTCCGGCTTGCTTCAACTCACGTATGCAACTAACAGCACAGGCATCATTGGCTGAAAAAATTCCATCGGGCAAGGTTTTCATTTCAAGAATGGAGCGGGATACATCAATGCCGGCGTGATCACTCAGGTTGTTGATAAAAATCAAGCTATCATCAAATGGAATGGAGTAGTCTGCTAAAGCATGTTTATATCCTCTCATTCGGTCAGCATAAACATTCCGTTTTTGACTGGCTGTAATATGGACAATGCGTTTGCATCCTTGTTCGATTAAATGTTTTGTTACCTCATAACCCGCTTTGTAATTATCGATAACAATGCTAGTACAATTGGGATGTTCAAAAATACGATCGAAGAAAATAAGCGGTATGCCTTTGCCGAGTAGCATTTCAAAGTGATCAATATCCTGGGTGTCATATGCCAGCGATACCATTAGCCCATCTACTCTACTATTATACATGGTCTTTACATTGGCAATTTCCTTATCAATCGACTCCATCGACTGACTTATAATAAGGTTGTAGCCCGACTTGTTAGCTACTCTTTCCATACCAGCAATTACAGTCGACATGAAATAGCTGTTCAGCCGTGGCACAATTACTCCTATAGTATTAGTCCGATTTCTCCTCAGGTTACTGGCAAAAGAATTATGCTGATAACCCATTTCCTTGGCTTTATCTAAAATCCGTTTACGCGTGTCTTTGCGAATTGCCGGATGATCTTTTAAGCCTCGACTCACTGTGGCAGGTGACAAGCTTAGCGCTTCTGCAATGTCATATATAGTTGTGGCTTTTTGAATACTCATGCGGTGTGATCTCAGTCTTTAAAGAGTGCAAAATACGATGCCTCAAATAACAATTCATATTTAATACTGCCGATTGGTTATCAAATTAATATAATCGGTTGCATATTAATAATGGCTTATTATTGACAGATAAAGGCAAATTTATGAAAGTATTGAATAATAATTTTGCAATCGGTTGCATAATTTAAAATAATCTATGACCTTAGAGTATCATTGACTATAAGCTTGGTCAATACTCTTTAAATCTCAGGTAGGAAAGTGCAGTTGAATTGATCTTAAAGTATACCCGGCAAACGCAAACGTTTACGATTCACTTTAAATAATATGATTATGAAAAAAACAATTCTACTAATGTTTCGAAGCTTACTGAGGAGCACCTACCTCGGCAGGTCTGCACTTTTGGTTTTCGTATTTACGGCCACTGCTGCAAGTGCACAAGTGATTATAAAAGGTAAGATTACCGATGAGGCCGGTACAGGTATGCCAGGTGTAAACATTTTAATAAAGGGAACAACATTTGGAACGTCTTCGGATTCTAATGGCGATTACACCCTTTCTGCCCCCGATGGAAACAATAATGTTCTTATTGTATCCTTTATAGGATATAATACTCAGGAAATTCTTATCGGCAGTAAGACTACAATTGATGTGAGCCTGGTTCCTAGCATTGAATCACTTGCTGAAGTGGTGGTTGTTGGGTATGGTACCCAAAAGAAAACGGACTTAACGGGTGCTGTGTCGAGTGTTGATTTGACTTCTTTTCAGCAAACCCCTAATACTAACCTTGCTCAATTTATGCAAGGTACGGTACCAGGATTAAATGTTGGAGTAGCTACCTCATCTGGTGGAACACCACCCATATCAATTCGAGGAAGGGTTTCGCTTAATGGAAATCAAAATGTATTAATTATTCTGGACGGAATTCAGTTTAGCGGTTCACTCTCATCAATCAACCCGGATGATATTGGCTCAATCGATGTATTGAAGGATGCCAGTTCAACGGCTGTCTATGGAGCTCAAGCTGCTAATGGAGTTATACTAATAACTTCCAAAAGGGGGAAAGTTGGCAAAGCCCCGACCATTTCATTTAAGTCTATCTATACTTCACAGAGTCCTACAAATGGAGACTTTGTGCCATTAGACAGAGCAGGTTATCTGGCTGGGGTTACTGAAGCATTCTATACTCAGTCCTATACAGCGGCATCTAATTATACTGTTCCTGATCCAACTTTTGATGTAAAAAATGTTGTAGATGCTTCAATGAAGGATACCAATGGAGAGCTCAAGCCTAACGATTTTAATTGGTGGAAAGCCGGTACAAACAAGGGTAGCATTCTAGAAAATAATTTAAGTATTTCGGGTGGTACTGATCACGTAAACTATCTATTATCCGGTGGGTTCGTAGATCAAAAGGGTTGGATTATCAATGATAAATTTGCACGGAAAACCCTAAGGGCTAACCTTGAAATTACACCGCTTAAATGGTGGAAAGTAGGATTAATTTCTTCCGGATCTTTCGTTAACCAAGATGGAGCAGAACCATCGTTGGCATCTCTGGTAAGAGCCTCACCACTTCTTGTACCCTTCGATGTTAATGGTAACCTTATTCCTTCTCCCACCAATACAATTGAGCTTAATCCTTTAATCACCTACTATGTAGATGACAAGGAGCGTCACAACTATTTCTTCGCCAATATCTATACTGAAATTGAGTTTCCTTTTTTAAAAGGGTTGAAGTATCGTCTTAATTATGGTAACAACTATCGCACTGATAAGCATTATTATGCCAGCCAGTATGATCAGGCAGGAAAAGGTAGAGCTTATAAGGATGATCAGGAATACTATGATTATACACTGGACAACATTGTTTCTTACAACAACACTTTTGGCAAACATGAAGTTGGAGCAACATTACTCTACGGAGCGATTGAGCGTACGTTTAACGGTACTTTCGCTGAGGGTCAAGACTTCGCCAGGTTAACACTTGGTTATAATTCTCTTCAACAGGCTAATAAACAATTAGCAAGTTCAAGTGCATGGTCTGAAGCGCTTAACTATCAAATGGCCAGAGTTAACTATAAGTATAATGGCAGGTATCTTTTAACAGCAACCATTCGCAGAGACGGGTTCTCAGGTTTTTCCAAGAATAATAGGTACGCTGTTTTCCCAACAATTTCAGGTGCATGGATTCTGTCGGAAGAGGGATTTATGAAAAATTTGAGTGTAATCAATCAACTTAAGGTCCGTGTAGGATATGGTGAAATTGGAAACCAAACAAATAGGTATAGCTCGTTGGCCTCCCTTGCCAACCAACCTTTAAGCACTAATGTAGGTCAGCCTTCTGAAATTATTGGTTCTGCTTATGTTTTTGGTAATGGAGGTTCGGCATTTGGACAACGGGTTAGTACCCTTGGAAATGATGATCTCAAATGGGAGCGTACTAAAGGTTTGAACATCGGTTTGGATTTTACGCTATTCAACGGTAAGACCACCGGTGCATTGGAATTTTACAACAATAACACTTATGACTTGCTGTTTAAAGTAAAAATACCAGGTGCAACTGGGTTTGATGAAATTACTACTAACCTTGGTCAAATCAACAATAAGGGCTTTGAGGCCAGCATAACACAAGATGTGATGACAAAAGGGGATTTTAATTGGACAGCAACCTTTGTATTCGCTTCTAATAAAAATAAAATTGTTCATCTAACTGGGCAAGACTTGAATGGAGATGGAATAGAGGATGATTTAATATCCAGTGGTCTATTTATTGGTAAAGCAGTTAACGCCATTTACGATTATAAAACAGATGGTGTTTATGATTTGACCGACACCAGGCTTCCGGGATTTCCAATTGGTTCAATGAGAGTTGTTGATAAAAATATTGATGGAGTTATAAGTTCAGCTACTGGAATTGACGATAGAATGTTTCTTGGAAAACAAGATCCATCATATCGGTTTAGTATTCAGAACAATTTAAATTATAAAAACATTGGCTTCAGTTTTTTCATTAACGCGGTTCAGGGTGTGAATGGTGCTTATAATGGAGTCAACCGCCCATTTGCCAATAATACCCCCCAATACTGGCGTGAGGATAATACAGTTCGATGGAATGATTTTGTAGGTATGGATTATTGGTCTCCTTCAAATCCCAATGGCACGTATCCTCGGGTTATTTCCGGTTCACATGCAGTTGCAGAACCAGGGATGTATCAAAACAGAAGTTTCGTGAGGTTGCAAGATATCTCCCTGTCATACAACCTTGCCTCCACTGTGTTGAAAAAATTAAGAACTCAGAACTTCAGTGTATTCGTAAGCGCAAAAAATCTAATCACCTGGACGAGTTGGGAAGGTTGGGATCCTGAATCAGTGAATGTTGACAATAGCACTAATCCAGCTACAGTTACACCGGTTGGTCTTGTAGCGGGTGGAAGACCTGTGTTAAGGGCATATTCTGTTGGTATTAACATCACCTACTAACATCAATTTTATAATTTTAAATAGTGATAAAATGAAAAAGATAAAAAAATATCTATTACTGCTTTTGGTGATAGGATTTACATCCTGTGGGAGCGAATTCTTAGACGAGAAGCCGCTCGACTTTCTAAGTACAGCCAATGCATTTAATACTAAACAAGATTTTGATGCATCCATCAATGATCTTTATGCTTTGGTACGCTACGAATTTTATACGCGGAATGATTTTACTCCAATGGAGTATCTCTACCATACTGACATTGCTATCCAGGTGGCGAACGGGAATTCAAATTTTCCTACAGAATTTGGCCCTAATTCCGGGTTGGTTAATTTTCACTGGCTTGCACTTTACAAAATTGCTGCAGAAGCAAACACGGTTATTTCCAGAATTCCAGGTTCAAGTCTAAGTGACTCGGATAAGATTTTGTTTGAGGCCAAAGGTAAATTTTTCAGAGCTTTTGCTTACCGATGTCTGGCTTATTTATATGGTGGAGTGCCTCTTATAACAGAGGAAATTGTTACTGAAAAATTAGATTTTGTTAGAGCTACTCGAGCGGAAGTATATGCACAGGTAATTAGCGATTTGATTTTTTGTACCGCAAATCTTCCACTAATTACTGCGGTGAAAGATGGAGAAGTATCAAACCTTGTCGCGCAGCACCTTCTTGCTGAAGTTTATCTTGCTGATGGCCAGTTTCAAAATGCTGTTGATGCAGCTACGAGTGTAATTGATGATCCCAATACTGATTTGACGATCAACCGGTATGGTTCATCTGCTTCTAAATGGCCATCTTATGATGTGTATTTTGATCTATTTCAGCCCGGCAACCAAAATAGAATTCAAGCCAATAACAAGGAAGCACTCTGGGTTATACAAATTGAGACAGATGTAATTGGCGGTTCCGCGGTTTCTACTCAACAGTTTGGATCATACTTGCTCGAGCGGGTTCATGCCCCTCTTATTCGTGATTTGCAATTGGAGACATCAACTCCTGGAGTATACGCATCAGTATTCGAATGGCCCGTTAGTGATTTGACAGGCGGTCGGGGAGTTGGTTTTTTGGCTCCGTCAAATTATTGGATTACTCAAGGTTATGATGATCCAACCAACGATATCAGAAACGCCAATCATAATTTTGTAAGAAAATTTAAATCTACCAAGATAGGTAGCCCATTTTTTGGTCAGGAAATTGATTTTGGAAATCTTCCAGCGGCAGCAAAAGGAACGGGAGGCACAGTTGTGACATCAGGAGTGCAGCACAGAACCATTTATCCCTATCAATCGAAATGCACTACACCTGGTGCTCACCCAACTAATTTGTACGTTACAGCTGCATATCCTAATGCGCTAAATGGTGGCAATGCTGGTGGTACATACGCTGACCAATATATGATCAGACTAGCGGAGACCTATTTGATTAGAGCGGAAGGCTATCTTGGTCTTAGCAATACCACGTTAGCTGCTGCAGATATCAATAGTGTAAGAGCCAGATCAAATGCCGCACCTGTACTGGCAGCTAATGTTGATATTGATTATATTTTGGATGAAAGGATGAGGGAATTTGGAGTGGAGGAAAAGAGAATGTTTACCCTTACCAGATTGGGTCAGGTTTATGATAGAATAGTGAAATGTAACCCATATTATAATGGAGCTAATGGAGGTACCGCTGTTCAGCCTTACAATAATTTGTGGGCAATTCCTCAGCCGCAAATTGAAAGGAATAGGGGTGCAGTTTTGACACAAAACCCGGGGTATCCCGGGGCAAATTAAAATTGGTGAAATTATGTCTGGTTAATTGTTGTTGATTCACTAATGCATATGGAAAAAGTGGAGGGGACGTACAGCCCCTCTACTTTTTTAAAAAACATTGATCTAAATGAAAAAAATAACGCTGACGGTGAAATGTTTTATTTTGTTGTGCTTCATAGCATATACTAATACAGTAGTGTGGGATCAAGATTCTGCCAGCAAACAGCGTATTTCTATTAATGAAGGCTGGTATTTTTATAGATATGACTCCATATCAAAAGCTGACAATCTGATCTATGATGTGCGTCCTGCGATTAATAACAATGTTGAAAACAAGGTGGCCGATGCAAAACCCACTGAAGCAGTAAAAGTTGAAACTGTGAGTGACGTATTGAAGTTATGGATATTACCTTCTGGTAATCGTTTCATCAAAGATCCCAAAAATCGACACTTTCGCCCGGAAGGAAATCCTGGCAGCAATTTTCAGTTTGTAAAAAATGATTTTGATGATGGAAGCTGGGAGAAAGTAAATTTACCTCACGATTGGGCCATCAAAGGACCGTTTATGACAGGCAGCAATCCTGAAGTCGGTGGAGGAATGGGAAGACTTCCCAGCCATGGCGTTGCATGGTATCGAAAGAAATTAGGCATACCAGCGAGCGACAAAGGTAAATCCATTTTTCTGGATGTTGATGGTGCAATGTCGTATGCTATTGTTTGGATGAATGGCAAGCTTGTTGGTGGCTGGCCTTATGGTTACAACTCGTGGCGACTTGATCTTACGTCCTATGTAATACCCGGTGGAGAGAATCAGTTGGCCATCCGTTTGGATAATCCAAATCATTCTGCTCGCTGGTATCCTGGTGGAGGTATTTATCGCAATGTCTGGTTAACGAAAACAAATCCAGTTCATGTTGCTCAGTGGGGCCTGTACATAACAACTAAGAATATTTCAAAACAATCCGCTACAATCGATCTTGAAGTTACTGTAGATAACGATTCGAAAGCAGAAGCTAATATTGAAGTAATAACAAGCATCTACGCAGTTGATGATAAGGGTAATCAAATTGGAAAGGCTGTTGGCACTTCTACAAACATAAACACAACG